>NZ_BADU01000130.1:0-27638 GCF_000239875.1 Pseudoalteromonas sp. BSi20311
ACCGTATTCCATTTCTACCCAATAGTTTTTAAATCTGAATAAACACTTCCTAAAGTAAACATATGAATGTGTAAAAAGCATTGTGATATTGGTGTTTTTATTTTTTAAGCCAAGCCCTTCTTTGTTCAAACTAATATATAAATAATGACTGCTGTTTAGTTAACTAATTGAAGGCTAAATATAATGTTTATAACATTAAGTACTAACTTTTAAACCTTCGCTAAACTTTTATTATTGGCTTGTACAATTGCAAATAGTAGACAACACTTTAATAACTTATTTGATGTGCCGGTGGGTTATGAAAGCCAGTAAATTTCACTTTACCAATTATTCAAATGCTTTGTTTTTTGCTCTGTGTATCGCCTTGCTAGTGATTATTAATAGCGGTTTAAGTTTGGTTTTACAGCATCAAAACGAGCAAGTTGGTTTAAAGCTAGCAAAGCAATTGCAACAGCCATTGGCCAATGAAAAACAACTTATTGCAAATACGCCTTTTACGCTCGCCCCTAATAAAAACTCTATTTATATAGAAAAACAAAAACATTATTTTAGCGCTAACTCAAAAGGAATTTTGCTCTACTCATGGCCAGTTTGGTATAGCTATAGCTATTTGTTTTTAATAATAAACGCGGTTCTTTTGCTCGCTATGCTTTGCATTCGACGTTTTAAAAAGCCTAAAACAATAAAAAACAGCACAATAACCTCTAAACGTCAGCAGTACTTTAATAATAAGAAAGTACGTTATGCACCCAAAGTGAGTTCTTTACAGCTCGCTCCAATAGCGACAACTAATGTGCAGGAAACAATTAAATATAATGTATTTGCACTTATTCAGTGTGAATGTCATTTTGATGCAAACACTGACTTACAAGCGACTCTTAAAGTCTTATTGGCAAAAGACTTTATTAATACGACTGAAATATCGGTTAAGTTATTAACTGCAGGCAATTTCGCTTTTACTCTCACAGGGATTGATGCAATTGATAAACTCAATTGCGCTAAATATTTACATCAATGCATTGTAAGTGCCGCTCATGTATTGGCGCCAAGAACTGCACAGAGGCATGTAAAAGTAGGTTTATGTACTTATTATTCCGAGGCTGATCAGGTTATGGTGTATCAGTTGGCAAAGTCGGCACTTACTCTTTCGCAGCAAAATCGAGTTAAGCATTATCACCAATTAGCGTTAAATTATGGTCATGTCCAAAAGCTCGATAGACACTCAATACCACAACGAATTAAAAAGCAAAAATTGGCTATTTTATTTCAACCAGTATACGAGCTCGATAGCGGCGCTATTATTAAGCATTACGTATCAATTAAAAGTAATGACAGGGGAAATAAACAATTACTTAATCAAGAAAGTATCAGTCAATTTTATAACGAAGGTGAGGCGCTATTGCACGATCAAGCGGTAGTTATGCAAGTAAAAAAACTATTGCTTATAGATAACTCATCGTCAGTTATCAGTATTAAGTTACATCCTAAAAACTGGTTTAATAACGAGTTTTGGAGCTGGTTAACTGCTTATATCAATGACTTAAAAAACCAACATACACTGCAATTTTCTATAAATGAATCAGAATTCTTAAATAATCAATTACGGTTGCAAGGCGCTTTTGCAGCAATAGCGGCACTAAACTGCAATATTGTAATTGATGATGTGAGAAGCAGTAAAAATATTTTTAAGTTTACGCTTAATAAACAAATATCAGGGCTTAACTTAGCTTTTGAACTTGTCCATGGGATAGAGCGCAGTAATTCACAACAAAAATACGTTAGGGGAATTGTGCATATAAGTAGATTATTGAGCTTGTCAGTATTTGCACTTGATGTAGAGACGCCTCAGGAGCTACAACTTTTAAAAGTAATAGGCATTAGCGGCGCGCAAGGAGGATATTTTTCTAAATTACTACCCAATTATACTCAAGTCGCATTTCACTAATGCTAAGCAATTAACAAGTTAAATATACTCTACACTAATTTGCGATATTTTAGCCCTTCTAAACCTTGCAACCCACCAGTATGTATTGCAATAATTTTGCTGTTAGGGGCAAAGTAATCATTATTGATGAGCTGCCAAAGTGCGTACATCATTTTACCGCTGTAAATAGGCTCCAAGGGTAATTGATGTTGATTCTGCATGTGTTGGCAAAACTGCCATAACTCAGCTGTAAAACGAGCATATCCACCACCGTGAAATTGCGTAAGTAGTTGCCAGTTATTTTGTGATTTTGCTTTAGGGCTAAGAGCGCGTATTTCGTCCCGCAGGTAGTCGGCTTGCTTTAAAACAGCAATCCCTAGTAGGTTGATTTTATTTGAGCTGCCCTCTACCAATCCAGCCAAGGTGCCGCCACTGCCAGTTGGACAGATTAAGTAGTCGTGCTCAGGTAAAGTCTGGGCAAGCTCTTTACATCCCTCTATAGCAAACTCGTTAGTGCCTCCTTCAGGTAGAATGTATGCGTTTGGAAAGCGTGCCTGTAATGCGGCTAAATAGGCTTCATCATGTCGTTGTTTGTACTCTATACGATTGACTGCATGTAACTGCATACCACATTGCTGTGCAAATTTTAGAGTAGGATTATTTAGATCAAGCTGTGGGCCGCGCACAATTGCGTGGGTTGTTAAGTTAAACTCTTTACCAGCAGCGGCGCACGCATGAATGTGATTTGAAAAAGCACCACCAAATGTAAGTAATTCAGATTTACCCAGTTGTTGCATACGAACTAAATTGTATTTGAGCTTTCGCCATTTATTACCGCTGATAAGTGGATGCAATAAATCATCGCGCTTAATAGTTAAAGTTATTTTCTTGTCTGTTAGTAATTCACTGGTAATTGTTTGTAAATAGCTATGTTCATTAATACTGAATGGTATTGGCATTATCACTCTTTTTCATTAGTTACATGATGAATGTGCTGTGTAATAGCGTTATTTTGACTCAGTTTTTATTACTTAAGCAAACTAAAAAATATGAATACGCGGCTAAATTGGCATCTTAATAGCGTAAAATGCAGATAAATCTCGGTGTTGTTAAATAAATTAGCTATTTAGTACAAATGAAACGGTTATTTACTGGCATGAAACGGGATAATAGTTGTAAACTGAGATAATAAATGAACAAAGCTTGTGTTTTGTGCTTCAAGTACATAGCATAAGGTTTTATTATAAAAAATAATAATAACCAAATAATTGCCGCTTTTTTGGGTCTGGAATATATGCGAATTGCTCCTTTATCTCTGTTAATTTCTGCTAGCTTTTTTGCAAGCACAGTATTTGCACAAGATACAACTACTGTAAACAGAATTGAATCAGAGATTAATACGAAACAAACAGAATACACTCGTTCAACGACGATGCTCGGCAAATATTTAAAAGAAGAGAATCAACTTCAAACACAACTTGAATTGCTGATAACGCGTTCCACACAGCTTGATAAAGAAAAAAACCAAGCGTTGGATGCGATGAATGATATGTATCGACGTTTAATTGATAATCCGTCGCTAGACATTACCTCTGCACAGTCGCGTTATCAAAAAGCCGTTGTTGATCAAGAACAAAATAAAAATGATATTTCTATGCAATTAGCGGCAATTGCATCCCATCTAAAAGATATTGAGCAAATTCGCGCTGATAAACATGCACTTCAAAACACCATTGAAAGCTTAAAAGTGCAATATACCACGGCGCGTGTAGAGCGATTACGCAATGAGTTTACCCGAGAGGGTACGTTTGAAGTTGACCATACCATTAACTGTAAGCGCACTGAAACACTGGCGGCATGTGAGCAGAGCGGTCAGCAAATAGAGCTGAAAAAGGCAACTAAACGTTTTTTAGATCAAATATTTGAAAATCTTACAGAAAAACGTCTTGTTGAACCTAAGCGAGACATGGCAGGGGCACAAGTACAAACTTTAAGTAGTCACGTGATTAAGAGCGCATTTAGCGGGCAAGGTGATTACAACGTCAATTTAAGCGTTACTATGCGCGGAGATGTAAACAGCAGTCGTTTATGTCACTTACTTAGTGTGAATAATAGTTTTTGTTTAGAGTATGGTACCCCGCTGGCAAATACTTATCAGCCAGCTTATAGCACTACTTTCTCTGATAGTCAGTTAACATTCAGCTATAATGGGGATAATAGAGCCGCTACCGTTGTCGCTAAAACAGTTAATAAAAAGCCTAAAGTGGTCGCTGAGAACAAGAAAGATCAATTAGTTTAGTTAACCTTACGCTCTAATGTACACGGCGATGAAGTATTTATTAATGATATTCGAGTAGGTTCTACTCGTTTGGTGACGAACTTACCACGTGGTTTGCATAAATTAGAAATACGCAAAGAAGGTTACATCCCTTATAAAGCGCGAATTGACTTAAAGAAAACGCGAACGCTTTTTGCTCAGTTGGAAAAAAAGTCAGAGTCGATTGCCCAAAAGGAATGGAAGTTGATACACGCCCACCTATGGTGGACCCATCAGCAGTGATGATCCCCTTTGGTAAATTTAAAATGGGTGATATAAACGGCAATGGGCTTGAAAATGAACGCCCCGTGGTTGAAAAAACGATTAGTGAATCTTTTGCTATGCAGAGCAAAGAAGTGACTGTTGGCGCATTTGAAGCGTTTGTAAACGAAACGCAATATAAAACCGAAGCTGAAAAAGGCAAAGGTTGCGCATATTACCTCAACGGCGGACCTGTTTGGGAAGCAAGCTTAAATTGGCGTGCTCCAGGATTTGAGCAAACCAATGAGTTTCCTGCTGTGTGTTTGACAAAAATGATGCTATTGCTTACGCTGAATGGTTTTCTGATAAAACAGCGCAAACGTATCGTTTACCCACTGAGGTTGAGTGGGAATATGCGGCGCGTTCAGGCACTGAGACAGAGTACCCATGGGGTAACGAAACTGGTAAAAACCTAGCTAACTGTGGTTGGTGTGGTAGCGAGTGGTCGAATAAACGCACGGCTCCGGTAGGGTCTTTCTCTGCAAATGCATTTGGCTTATACGATACTGTAGGCAATGTATGGGAATGGGCTAGCAGCACAGGGAATAAAAAAGATGCCGTTGTTCGCGGAGGTGCATGGAATTTTGCCTCTAGCCTTGCTCGTGCATCAACGCGTTTAATTTTAGCGCCAGATTTTAGAGCTAATTATATTGGCTTTCGCTTAATGAGCGAACGATAATATTTAATGTGGAAGCGGTGCTTCCTCTTTTTAATGATTACAAAGACGGTTGCGCTTTACATTGCTCATTGTGTTGAGAATGTTAAAGTAAGCGCAACTACAATAAGAACGAATTTCAAAGGTCATCCAGCCTCATGTTTAAAAAACTCCGTGGTATTTTTTCAAACGATCTATCGATCGATTTAGGTACAGCTAACACACTAATTTATGTAAAAGAAGAAGGTATTGTATTAAACGAACCTTCAGTTGTTGCTATTCGTCAAGAGCGTGCTGGTGGACCTAAAAGTGTTGCATCTGTAGGTACAGAAGCTAAGCAAATGTTGGGCCGTACGCCTGGTAATATTAAAGCTATACGTCCAATGAAAGACGGTGTGATTGCTGATTTTTATGTTACTGAAAAAATGTTACAGCACTTCATCAAACAAGTGCACAATAATAATTTTATGCGCCCAAGCCCACGCGTGCTTATTTGTGTTCCTTGTGGAGCTACTCAAGTTGAAAAGCGTGCAATTCGTGAATCAGCGATGGGTGCAGGTGCTCGCGAAGTCTACTTAATCGAAGAGCCAATGGCAGCTGCAATTGGTGCCGGTTTACCGGTGTCTGAAGCAACGGGTTCTATGGTGGTTGATATTGGTGGCGGTACAACAGAAGTCGCTATTATTTCACTTAATGGTGTTGTGTATTCATCTTCAGTACGCATTGGTGGTGATAAGTTCGATGAAGCCATTATTAATTATGTGCGTCGTAACTTTGGTAGCTTAATTGGTGAAGCCACGGCTGAGAATATTAAACACCAAATTGGCTCTGCATTCAAAACAGATGATCCTGTGGAAATAGAAGTACGTGGTCGCAACCTTGCAGAAGGTGTTCCTCGTTCTTTCACTCTTAACTCTCATGAAATTTTAGAAGCATTACAAGAGCCGCTAATGGGGATTGTAAGCGCTGTTATGGTTGCACTTGAGCAATCACCACCTGAGCTGGCATCTGATATTTCAGCGCATGGCATGGTATTAACTGGCGGTGGCGCATTACTAAAAGATTTAGATCGTCTACTCATGGAAGAAACAGGTATTCCAGTGGTTGTTGCTGATGATCCACTTACCTGTGTTGCTCGTGGCGGCGGTAAAGCGCTTGAGATGATTGATGTGCACGGTGGTGACGTTTTTAGTTACGACTAATGAAATCAATGTTTGAAAAAACGGTATCTCTGCAACTGCGACTTTTTGTCGCAGTGCTTTTGAGTATCGTATTGATCCTCGGAGACAAGTTCACGCAAGGTGGTGAGAATATTCGCACCAGTTTGAATACCTTAGTTAGCCCGCTCATTTATGTTGCCAACCTGCCTTACGAAGTATTTAGTTTTAGCGCTAAGAGCTTACATACCCGCGAGCAGTTGCTTACCGAGAATGAAGCCCTGAAAAAAAAGCAAGTATTGCAGAGCGAACAAATACAACAATATGAATTCTTAGCAAAAGAAAATCAAAAACTACGAGCATTAATGGGCTCGTCTTCAAAACATTCAAATCGTAAAATTATTGCTCAAGTGCTTTCTGTTCACTCAAATCCTTATAGCCACCAAGTGGTGATAAATCGCGGTACCACCGATGGTTTAAGTGAAAGCCAAGCGGTGATTGATGATATGGGCTTAGTGGGGCAGTTGACTAAAGTGGGCTCAACCACCTCTCGGGTGTTATTAATTACCGATACCACCCATGCTACGCCTGTGCGTATTTTACGTAATGATGTGCGAACAGTGGTTGAAGGTATAGGTAAAATTAACGTATTGAAGCTGTCACATGTGCCGCACAGTTTAGATGTACGTATTGGCGATGTATTGGTTACATCTGGCCTTGGTGGCACGTTTCCTGAAGGCTATCCGGTAGCGGTGATCACCGAAATTACCCGTGATGAAGGCCAACCTTTTGCGCAAGTATTTGCTGAGCCGATAGCTCAATTAGACCGAATTCGATTATTAGTGGTGTTATGGCTAAATCAGCAGGAGTTGATGGGAGATGATTAACCGTCAAATGCTATTAATTGCATTGAGTATTTTCTTTGCATTGGTAATGGCATTGATGCCGCTACCCTTTTCACTTGAACCATTTCGCCCTGATTGGGTGCTGTTGGTGCTTATGTACTGGTCTTTGGCTTTACCACATCGTTTAAACATAGGTACGGCTTGGGTTGTTGGATTACTAATTGATTTAGCGACTGGCTCTTCTTTAGGTGTAAACTCATTAACCTACTCGGTGTGTATTTTTGTTACGGCAAGTAACTTTCAAAAAATTCGCAATTTTTCATTGTGGCAACAAAGCCTTTTAATTGGCTTATTCTTAACGCTTTACCATTTGATGCAGTTTTGGTTAAATCATTTTTTGCTTGGCGTTTATTTTAGCCCACATTACTTATGGCCTGTATTAACAGGCATGTTGAGTTGGATATGGGTATTTTTATTACTTAGAAAATACCGTAGACACTTTAGGATCAGATAATGACTTGCGCAGTATATTTAGCCTCCGCGTCTCCCCGTCGTAAAGAGCTTTTAACCCAGTTGGGTATCGAGTTTTCACAATTTAGTGTTGATGCCGATGAAAGCCAGCTTGCTAACGAACTCCCATATGATTATGTCGAACGTTTAGCGCGTTTAAAGGCACAAATGGGCGTAGAACAAGGATATACCGATCGGCCTGTTCTAGGTAGTGATACCGTGGTAGTGATGGATAATCAATCATTATGCAAGCCACGAGATAAACAAGATTTTACTCACACCTTAAAGCGTTTATCAGGGAATACTCATCAAGTGTTAACTGCTATCGCTTTTGCGACACCAAAAAAAGTAATGAGTTGTGTTGTCAGTACTGATGTTACTTTTAAAATACTCAGTGATGAAGAAATAGACGCTTACTGGCAAACGGGCGAGCCTCAAGATAAAGCCGGTGGTTATGGTATCCAAGGGTTGGGCGGGCGCTTTGTAACGCATATTTCGGGTAGCTATTTTGCCGTTGTAGGCTTACCTTTATATGAGACAGAACAATTATTACATACATTCTTAAGAGGGTAGCATGAGTACAGAACTACTGATCAATGTCACGCCAAGTGAAAGTCGCGTTGCCCTAATCGAAAACGGTGTATTACAAGAAATTCAGCTAGAGCGTATTGGTAATTTAGGCATAGTGGGCAATATTTACTTAGGTAAAATAAGCCGTGTTCTACCGGGAATGCAAGCCGCTTTTGTTGATATAGGCTTAGAAAAAGCGGCTTTTTTACACGCTTCAGATATCGTCAATAGTGCCTCTATTGTGGAAGGTGTTGATGATGAGCCAATTAAAAAAGTCCAAGATATTCGTGAGCTTGTTCGCCAGGGTCAGTACATTATGGTGCAAGTGGTTAAAGACCCACTGGGCAGTAAAGGTGCACGCTTAACTACTGATATTACTATACCGTCACGCTATTTAGTATTTATGCCAGATGCGACACATGTGGGTGTGAGTCAACGTATCGAAACGGAAGAAGAACGCGCTAGGCTGAAAAAAATTGTTGCTGAATATGGCGATGAAAACGGTAGCTTTATTGTTAGAACTGCCGCAGAAGGCGCAAGTGAAGTAGAGCTACGTCATGATGCTGCGTTTTTAAAAAAACTGTGGGATAAAATAGTTTCTAAGCGCCGTAAAACCAGCAAAGCCAGTATTTTGCATGAAGATCTTACGTTGGCTTTTAGAACGTTACGTGACTACGTGGGCGAAGATATGGAGCGCATTCGTGTTGACTCTAAGCTTACCTACCAAGAACTTAAGCTGTTTACTGAAGAGTTTGTGCCGTTATTATCGCAAGTGCTTGAGTATTATCCGGGTGAGCGCCCCATTTTCGACTTATTTGATGTAGAAAGTGAAATTCAAAAGGCATTGCATCGTAAGGTGACTTTAAAGTCGGGTGGTTACCTGATCATAGATCAAACAGAAGCTATGACCACCGTTGATGTTAATACCGGTGCATTTGTTGGTCACCGTAACCTTGAAGAAACTATTTTTAATACCAATGTTGAAGCAACCTCAGCTATTGCCCGTCAACTAAGGCTGCGTAATTTAGGCGGTATTATTATTATCGACTTTATTGATATGGTCAGCGATGAGCACAAGCGCCGGGTAATGCACTCATTAGAATCTGCGCTTTCTAAAGATCGAGCTAAAGCCAATATTAATGGTTTGTCAGCATTAGGGCTGGTTGAAATGACCCGCAAGCGAACTCGCGAAAGTTTAGAGCACATACTGTGTGATGTATGTCCTGCGTGTTCAGGGCGTGGCTCTCAAAAAACGGTTGAGACCGTATGCTATGAAATCCTTCGCGAGATAGTACGTGTTAACCGCGCTTACGATGCGGATAAGTTTGTAGTTTATGCATCTCCTGCAGTATGTGAAGCGCTATTAAATGATGAGTATCATAACCTTGCAGAGCTAGAGTTATTTATTGGTAAGCAAGTTAATATCCAAACAGAAAGCTTATACAGCCAAGAGCAGTTTGATGTGGTAATGATGTAATGAAATTTAAAGCGGCCTGTTTTTATTGTGTGCGAAAATTATGGCAAATAAGTGCTGTAATTTTAGTACTACTGGCCGTGATTGTTTCTATTTTAAAATACACCTTACCCTACGCGAACGATTATAAAGGAGATATAGAAAGCTACCTTGATGATAAGTTTGATATTAGTTTATCTATAGGTGCTATATCAGCAAGTTGGCAAGGCAGTGGTCCCGCTTTAGTACTCGAAGAATTATCATTTAAAGACAACCAAACAGCCCCTATCTCTTTAACCATAGCTAAAACCAGTTTAGAGCTAAACCTTTGGGAAAGTTTAAAGTCGCTGCAGTTTAAATCAAATTACTTTGTGATCAATGGCTTTCATACCAAGGTTAATGTCGCTAATTTATTTGCTGGTAATCAAGATGAAGTTTCATTTGAGCAAAAAGAACTAATAGAAGGACTGTTTTTAGGCGAAACCGGTCACTTTGCAATAGAAAACTCCAGCATCAGCTTTGTACTAGAAGATAACAAAGAACGTAAACTGTTATTAGAAAACATTGTATGGCAAAACCAAGATAAACAGCATCTTGGTAGCGGTAGCCTAGCGTTACCGGGTATTTCTGTGGGTAATTTTGATGCACGTATTGCGCTCAAAGGTGAAACTTTAGAGCAAATGGTGGGCGATTTATATGTGCAGGCTAATCAGGTTGATGTGTCAAATTGGTTGGCCCAGTATATAAATACTCAAAAGCAGCAACTGCATAGTGATTTAAACTTACAAGCATGGCTTAGGCTAGAGCAAGGCTTAGTAAGTGACGTAAAAGTACAGTGGTTACCGAGTGCGGTAAATTGGCAACTCAATGATCAAACACAAAAGGTCAGCCTAAGTGAAGGGGGATTTCATTTATACCCTGAGCAAAATAGCTGGCGGTTAAAAAGTACCGGCTTAGCGTTTAGTACCAACGAAATAACGTGGCCTAGCCTCGAATTTGAAGCTTTATTAGGCAAGCAAAATAAAATATGGCTACAGCAACTCGATTTAGCCCTATTAAATGATTTAGCAGAATTAACTAATTTTACTGATTTAACTCCTTTTTTAGCTCGCCAACCCAGTGGCGAAATAAAAAACGCGTATCTAGAGTTTGCCGATGCAAAGCAATGGCAGTTGTGGTTTGAAGCCGATGAAATTAGCTGGCAAGAAAAAAACGCCGTACCCGCCGCTCAATCTTTAAGGATTGATGGATTAGTTAATCAGCAATATGGCCGGATCACTATTTTTGGTGAAAACAGCCACTTAATTACAGGTGCTAGTTTTAGTAATAATATTGACTATAACCAGCTAAACATCGAATTAGATTTAGCTAAGCGTTCAGGCGATTGGCATATTAGCAGTGATAACCTGTGGTTTGATAACAATGAAGTGACCTTAAGCGCGCAGATGCAATTAAGTTTAGGTAAGACGCCTCGCTTAGATTTATATGCCGAAGCATTTGCCCCCGATGCCAGTATTGCCGGTCATTATTTTCCTTTAACATTAATGAGCCCTGAGTTAGTTAGTTATTTAAATGGCGCAATAAAATCAGGTGAAGTAACAAATGCTCAGGTGTTATTTTCTGGTCCATTATCAGGCTTTCCATTTGACAATGGTTCTGGGCAGTTTGATGTTTTAGCGCAAATAGATAATGCTACCTATCAATTCGATCCGGCTTGGCCAGCAGTCACAAATGCCAGTGTAAAGCTGCATTTTGCAAATGAGCGAATGGATATTTATAGCCAGCAAGGCCAACTGGTAAACCTTGACGTTGGCAGTAGTGTACATGTGAGTATTGATGACTTAATGGGCGATGCGCCATTGGTGGTTAGTATTGATAAGCAAGCAGAGCTTGAAAAAATGCACGATTTTTTTGTCGCTACACCTTTAGCAAATCCATTAGCTGATATTTTTAATATTGTACAAGGGCAGGGGCTTGCTAGTGCAAATATTGAATTGTTAATCGGTTCACAGTTTGAAGGTGGGGCCAGTGTCAGTGGTACAGTTAATTTACTCGATTCCCCCCTTTACATTTCTGCGCCTGGTATTTCACTTGAGCACTTAAAGGGTGAACTTAGCTTTAATAATCAACAAATAAACCTTACAAATGCAACGGCTACATGGCTTGGTATGCCACTAACTATTAACTACAATAGTGACGCAAACGCAGAGGATTATCGCGCTGATATAAATATAAATGCTCAGCTTGATGCGCAAACACTTATAAGTCATGGACAAGGTATTTTAGATGGTTATTTAAGTGGGCAAAGTGATGTTGATATTGCTTTGGCGCTTAATTTTACCGAGCAAGGATTTAATTATCGTGCCGAAGTTGAATCGCCACTTATTGGCTTAAATAGCTCCTTGCCAGGAGTATATGCAAAAAGCAGTGAGCAAGCTTGGCCTCTGAGTGCGGTTGTTCAAGGTGATGATATATCTAATTTGATCACCGCAAACGTGGAGCAGTTATTTTATTTTAACGCCATTTTAGATAATGCTAAATCGCAGTTTAATAACGCCCACTTTATAATAGGTAACAAAGACTTAGGGCTTAACGCGCAAGACTTAGCGGTGAGTATTAACTTAGCCCAAATCGAGTTATTACCTTGGATTGATTTAATTGATCAAATTATTAATGTAGCTAAAGTGCAGCCTGAGAATACACCGCCAGGCGTTATGCCACCTTTACATGAAGTGGTTGCGAATATTGACATGTTTAATGTTAGTGGCATGCAGTTTAATGATTTTGATATGCGTTTATCGCCCCTAAATAATAATTTGCAATTAAAGCTTAATGCCAAAGAATTAAGAGCCGAAGTGTTTGTACCTAGCGGGCAATCAAGTCAGCCGATTCGAATTAACAGCGACTATTTAAGGCTTAACTTTTTAGAGGCCGAAACAGAGCAACCAAATGAAAAGTCGACCCCGGAACAACTTGCTTGGCTTGCAAACTTGCCGGCTATTGAATTTGAATGTGCCGATTGTAAGATCAGCCATTATCAGCTTGATAAGGTAAGTGCTTCATTGTTAGGCGATGGTAAAAAGCTACTTATTTCTGAGCTAGTGGTGGATAAAGGCGATCATATATTGCGCACTAAAGGGCAATGGCAAAATGGTTTAACGGCAATGAGCGGCGAACTTAAAAGTGATGATATTGGCGCCTTATTTAATGAATTTGATATCACCACTACTATTAAAGACTCAAACGCGAATCTAAATTATCAACTAAATTGGCAAGCGGCACCTTATAACTTAGACATTGCTAGTTTAGACGGTGAAATTAGTTGGGATTTAGGCGAAGGCCATTTAACTGAAGTCAGTGATGGAGGCGCACGGGTATTTTCATTACTGAGCCTTGATTCATTAGTGCGTAAGCTAAAACTTGATTTTAGAGATGTATTTTCTAAAGGTTTTTTCTATAACAGCATGAAAGGTACGATGCAGATAGATAAGGGCATTGCCTATACCCAAGATACTAAAATGGATGGGGTGCCTGCCGATCTCTCGATTAAAGGGTATGCAAATTTAAATACTCTCGAAATTGACTACGACTTAGCAGTAGCACCGCAAGTAACGTCGAGTATTCCAGTAATTGTGGCTTGGATGGTTAACCCAGTAACGGGGCTTGCAGCTTTAGCAATTGATAAAGTAATTCATTCTGCGCGAGTGATCTCAGAGATCAACTTTAAAGTGACGGGCAAAATGAACGATCCTCAGGTACAAGAATTAGATCGTAAGAGCCGAGAGGTGACTTTACCGCAAGCAGCACAAAATCAGCCGCAAGCATCTTCAGAGTTAAAGCTTAAAGATGCTGAGGTGAGCGCAGCGCAATGAGTAAATCACTTATAAGTACAACACCTGCGATTATTGCATTGCAAATGTGCTCAGGCTTAAACCCTGATGATAACATTGCCACCTTAAAGCAAGCCTTAGCTGCTCTGCCAAACACGCGACCTTTGTTAGTATGTTTACCAGAAGCGTTTTTAGTGTTTAGTAAACACGCTGGTGATACGTTGTTAGTGTCTCAGCGTATTGAACAATATAAACAGCAAATCAGTGAATTGTGCCGTAAACATAATATTTGGTTAAATGCTGGCACCATGCCAGTGCCCTATAACCAACATAAGTATTACGCTGCCTCACATTTGTTTAATAACCAAGGCGATATTGTTGCAAGCTATAACAAAATACATTTATTTGATGTTGAGGTAGATGACCAGACCGGCAGCTATCGAGAATCCGATTTTACTCAAGCGGGCGATGAGGTTGTGGTTGTTGATTCTCCCTTTGGTAAAATTGGTTTAACAGTGTGTTATGATTTGCGCTTTGCTGGTTTATTTAATGCTTTAGTTCGCAAAGGCGCCGAAATTATATTAGTACCCAGTGCGTTTACTGTGCCTACAGGTAAAGCGCATTGGCAGCCGCTACTTGCAGCACGTGCCATAGAAACGCAGTGTTATGTTATTGCTGCAGCGCAATATGGAACACATGAAAACGGTAGGCAAACTTATGGTCGCAGCCTGATGTTATCGCCTTGGGGTGAAATATTAAGCGAAAAACCAACAGGGCTTGGTTTTATTAGTTGCACCGTAGATTTAAACCAGTTACACAAAATTAGACGAGATATGCCGCTGCAATCTCACCAACGATTTAGAGAGCCATTATTATGAATTCGGTTGAACAGCATTTATTACACGACAGCCAGCTAAATCGAGAAGAACTCGAAAAAACATTAGCTTATATTCACCAGCACAAAGTTGATTATGCCGACCTTTATTTTCAATCGAGTCATCATGAGTCTTGGGTATTAGAAGACGGCCTTGTTAAAGAAGGGTCTTATAATGTTGAGCGTGGTGTTGGCGTACGGGCTGTTAGTGGTGAAAAAACCGGTTTTTCGTATTCAGACGCAATCAATCTTGAAGCGCTAAACAAAGCAGCCACGGCTGCACGTAGTATTGCCGATGCCGGTGAAGATAAAGCTGTTAAAGTATTCAGCGATGTGGCTGCAAAGCAGCAGTTTGCGCCACATCAACCAATTTCTAGCATGAGCGATACCGATAAGGTTAATTTGTTACGTGAGCTTGAAAACTATATTCGCGAATTAGCCCCAGATGCTGAGCAAGTTATTAGCTCAATGTCTGCGGTATACGAAGAGATATTAATTGCAGCCAGCGATGGCACCTTTGCTACCGATATTCGCCCACTGATCCGTTTAAACTGTTCTGTATTGCTAGAGAATAATGGTCGCCGTGAACGTGGCGGTGCTGGTGGCGGTGCTCGCCTAGATTATGGTTACTTTAAAGAGCTTGTTGACGGTAAGCCGCGTTGGATGGCTTTTGCAGAAGAAGCCGTTCGTCAAGCTAAAGTAAACTTAGAAGCTATTGATGCCCCTGCAGGTACTATGGAAGTGGTATTAGGTAATGGCTGGCCAGGTGTGTTGTTACACGAAGCGGTAGGCCATGGCCTCGAGGGTGACTTTAACCGTAAAGGCGCGTCTGCGTTTAGCGGTAAAGTAGGGCAAAAAGTCGCTTCAGAGCTATGTACTGTGGTTGATGATGGTACTATGGCTGATCGTCGTGGTTCACTTAATGTGGATGACGAAGGCACGCCTGCAGCCTATAACGTACTTATCGAAAACGGTATTTTAAAAGGCTATATGCAAGATAAAATGAACGCGCGTTTGATGGGGGTAAACCCAACAGGTAACGCACGTCGTGAGTCATACGCGCATTTACCAATGCCACGTATGACCAACACTTACATGTTAGGCGGAGAGCACAGCCAAGCTGATATTATCAGCACGGTTAAAAAAGGCGTGTTTGCCCCTAATTTTGGTGGCGGCCAAGTGGATATCACCTCAGGTAAGTTTGTGTTTAGTGCCTCAGAAGCTTACTTAATTGAAAATGGTAAAATTACTCAGCCAATTAAAGGGGCAACATTAATTGGTAATGGTCCTGAGGTTATGCAACAAATTTCTATGGTAGGTAATGATTTAGCGCTTGATAAAGGTGTAGGTGTTTGTGGTAAAGACGGTCAAAGTGTACCAGTAGGCGTAGGCCAGCCAAGTTTGAAAATTGATCAGTTAACGGTAGGTGGTACCGCTTAATTTTATTAAAAAGTCGTTAAAAAAACCGCGTTTCTACGCGGTTTTTTATTTTAAGAATTAAAGCTCAAAGGGAGCAACACCGACAGCTTGCATTTGATAACCCACTTGGGCTATTTCGCCAGACCAAGTTTGCGTTTTAATAATACCCGTTACAACAATCGCATCGTATAAGCTATCGATAGGGACACCGCCTTTAATGGTCACATGAACCAGCTGATTTGGCGGCGGCGGGGGCACATGAATACAGGCACCAAAGTAAGGGACTAATAAAAACTCGGTGATAAGTTCGCTATCGCCTTCAAGAGGTACAACAAAACCAGGTAAGCTAACAGACTGCCCATCAAGTGCTTTAACAACTGGCGCGTCTAAATCAGGTTGCACCCAGTTTTGTTCACTGCCTTCGTGATTAGCTTGTGCTTGAGTATCTATTTGTACATGGCCCTCGGGTATGAGGTCTTCCCAAAAAATTTCCTTGGGTGGATTTGCAATGCTAGCAAAGCTAATTAGCACTGCGCTTAATAGCATTAAAGAGTGTGTAGTTACTTTAAACAACGTCATGATCATCCTAAAGTTTATATTTTTATACTCATACCATCACTGAGAGAATAAAAGTAAGCGCGTGTAGCGGGGATCAAGCCAATAATAAATCCCGCAGCCATAATAACGCCAATCAAAGTGAGTTCATAGTCAGAGAGCATGCTGATATTAATACTCACTCCAGCTTGGCTCTGTAAGTAACCCGCGGTCGTACCCATAAGCGCATAAAATAGAGTGCAACCTACTAAGCAACCTAAAAAGGTGGTAAGCAGTGATTCCATACTGATCAGCGAAAATAATTGCCAAGGGCGGGCACCCACAGAACGCAGTATTGCCAGTTCTCTGCGGCGTTGATTAAGGTTAGCAAGTAATGTGGTTAACATACCGAGCAAGCTAATAATGACCACCACAAATGAAAATAGCAGTAGGATCTTTTCTATTATTGCCAGCATTTCCCAAAGCTCTTTTAAAGTGACTGTGGGCATAATCGCTAATAGAGGCTCTTGTTTATATTGATTTATGTTACGCCTAATTTGTAGCGTATAAAGCGGTGAGTCGAAGCCCATTAAAAAGGCGGTAATTTGTTTTGGGTGCCCAATTAATGCATGGCTCGAGTGATCATGATGATCGTCATGATCATGATGGCCGCCACCATGGATCAGCTCAATTGCCGCCAGTGGCACATGCAAGGTTTTATCCACCGGGGTACCGGTAGGCTTTAAGATACCAACCACTTTAAAAGGGTTATCATCATGATGATGAAAGCTAGTATTGCCCATGCCATGAGAAATCACAATTTCATCACCAATTTTATAGGCCAGTTTACTTGCAACCTCACTACCTATAACAACTTCATTGATGCTAGAAAAAGCCTGTCCTTGTTCAAATGCTAAGGGTTGTTTTTTAGCAAATCGATAGTGCTTAAAATAATCGAGTGTGGTGCCTAAGACAGCTTGACCTTTATGGCTATCTCCAAGGCTGATAGGAATGCTCCACTTAACCCCGCGCTGTTTTGTTATGTATTGATAGCTTTGCCAACTCACCCCATTGTTGGTATGGCCAATTCTAAACACCGAGGAGAGGAGTAATTGAATATCGCCAGTGCGTGCGCCAACAATTAAATCGGTACCCGAAATGGTATTACTAAAACTACTTTTAGCATCTACGCGAACTCGCTCAATACTGAGTAATAACATGACGCTAATCGCAATAGTGAGCAATGTCAGTAATACGCTGGCACGTCTATTGAGCAAACTTTTATAGGCAAGTTTAAATAAAATCATACATCACCTTGTAAACTTACTAAGTCGATTGTGCGGCTAAAGAGTGGCTTTAATGTTTCATCGTGACTGACAAAAACAAGCGTGCTGTTACTTTTTTTTGCTTGTTCAAATAGCAGCTGAATAAAGCTTTCACGATTTTGGGTATCAAGTGCTGAAGTAGGCTCATCGGCAATAATAAGTTCAGGGCTGCCTATAAATGCGCGTGCTGCAGCAACACGCTGTTGTTGCCCAATACTTAAAGTGGCAACATTTTGATTATGAAAGTGCGCCTCTAACCCCAGTGCATTGAGTAATCTGGCTGCTTCACTCTCTAAATTATCGACTTGGCTGAGCACGTGTTGCTGACGTTTTTTCGAAAATTGGCACCCTAAACACACGTTTTCTAATGGGGTTAAATAAGGTAGTAAATTAAAGTTTTGGAAAATATAGCCAATATGGTCCGCTCTAAATACATCGCGCTGTGCGTTGGTGAGCGCACTTAGGTTTTGGTTTAAAACACAAAGTTGGCCGCTAGTGGTTACATTAATGCCTGCCAGTAGCGCTAGTAAGGTAGATTTACCACTGCCGCTTGGACCATGTAAAAAAACATGTTCCCCGGCATTAATCGTAAGCTGCTTAATAGCGAGAGTCGGGATGACTGCGCTTTTTTGCCATTTGAAAGAGACATTCTCAAGGTTGATCATAACGGCTTACCAACTCCAATAGTTAAGTCTTTTGCGCATTTTAAATTGTCTAATAAAATTAAGCGGTTTAGCTTTGAGCTTTTCATCACTATGCAACAGTTCATTGGTTGCGCAAAGTACTCGTTGGCTTGACTTACCATCTGTGTATGGGTGTAACTCTTGGCAAAAAGCTTCAATATTATCTACAAGTTCTTTTGGGTAAGTTAGTGCGTAGTCTATTGCGGCTTCAACGTTATTTTTATCCGTAATATTAAGTAAGTGTTTTTCAGGTGCTTTATTGCAAAACGTTACAACTGGTTTTCGTTGTACCAAAAACATCAGTAATATGGATGAAGTGTCGCACAGCATTACATCAGCAGATTGTAATAAAGGAATAACATTGTCTGTTTCAACAAAGGTTAGATTGTCATTACTTAACGCTTTGTATTTATCAACCCACTCTTGTGCCATTTTAGGATGAAACTGAACTAAGAGTCGCCATTTACCGCTTTCACTAAAGTGTTTTATTTGTTCATAAAGTTTAGGTGCAAGAGATAAGCGTTTTGAGAATGTAGAGCAGATCAATACTGTTGGGCGAGAGTCTGTTTCATTAATGTGGCTAGGCTTTGAGTTACCGTTAAAAAATTGATCTAGGGGAGGCCAACCTGTTTCTACTACCTTAAAATAACCCAATTTTTTTTGTAACGCCGTAAATGGAGCCGTTGTATTTGGGCCTTGTGTACAATATAAATCAAAGCAGCCCCGCACTTTAAAGTGATCGTTTTGGCCTTTTTTATTTAGCTTTCCAGCATCAAAGCCGTGAAAAACAGCCACTTTCTTTCCGGGAAAAAATGTAGGGATAGAGTTCGCTGGTGCAAAGGTTGCGTCAGGCGCCCATTGATTTATTTCATGAATAGAATTTAGTGTTTTTTCATCACTTTTCAAAAAGTCAGGATTAACATTATCACCTTCTAAAAACCATTTAACTTCCCCTCCTTGAGCTAATATTTCTGTTTGCAAAGGCCTTAAAATAGCATAGGAATAATTTTGAGAAATATACATTAAATATTTCTTATTCTTAGTGGCAGTTAAATAGTTCAAGTTAGCTCCTTAGGGCAAGTAATCATGCAAGTTTACCCCAATGCGCCAGCTAGATAAATATACTGAGATGATTTGTTTTTAGCCTAAGATTGAGCTTTGTGGTTGGCTAGATTATTATAGAGCGCCTAACCCCAATTCCATACTTTGCTCTTTGAGCATGCCAAACCCCGGAGATAGCATGACTAGCTATAAAGTTTTAGACGTAAACGATGACTTACCCATTCGTACTAAAGGTAAAGTACACAGTGGCAAAGTGCGTTCAGTTTATTGGTTAACTGATGCAGATAGCAAACGCTTAATAAATGAAAAAGGCTATAACGTTCCTGCCGATACTGAATTAGCCATTATGGTTATTTCAGACAGAATTTCTGCTTTTGATTGCATATGGCAAGGTGAAAATGGCCTAAATGGCGTTCCTGGTAAAGGGATTGCATTAAACTCAGTGGCTGCTCATTGGTTTAACATGTTTAATGAAGCCGGTTTGGCGGGTAATCATATTGTTGATATTCCTCATCCATACGTATGGATTGTTCGTAAAGCCAGTACAGTTAAAGTTGAAGCGATTGCTCGTCAATATATTACCGGTAGTATGTGGCGCGACTACGCCAAAGGCGAAAGACACTTTTGTGGTTTGCAACTTCCCGAAGGCTTAAAAGCGAATCAAAAGCTTGAGCAAGTACTTATAACTCCCTCTACTAAGGGTATTATAGAAGGGGTTGCTGATATTCCTGCCGTTGATGATGTAAACATCACTCGTGAAAATATTACAAACAACTTAGATGTTTTTAATTTTAAATCGGCTGACGATGTCACCAAATACGAAAAATTATTGGTTGAAGGGTTCGAGTTAATCAGTAGTGAGTTAGCTAAGCTAGGGCAAATTTTTGTTGATACCAAATTTGAATTTGGTTATGTAGAAGATTTAAATGGTGCGCAGCAACTTATTTATATTGATGAAGTAGGGACACCCGATTCATCGCGTATTTGGGATGAAGCATCTTATAAAAATGGCAAGATTGTTGAAAACTCAAAGGAAGGTTTCCGTCAGCTGTTAATTAATAACGTACCAGAGAGTGATGTGTTATTAAATAAAGACCGTATGGCTGAACGTGAGCAGTTAGCAAAAGATTATATTTTACCTGAGTCAGTAATGCTTGAAGTGTCTGACACTTATGTGGGCATCGCGAGCAAAATTATTGGTAAAGAGATTATTATACCTAATGATCCGCGCCAAGAAGTGATTGCTATTTTAGATGCTGATTACGGTTTAATCGTTAAATAACGTAGTAAATGAACAACTCCCACTAAACGCTGCTCGTTTTGAAGGAGTTTCAAAAAGAAAGCCTAAGCTACCTTTTTAGGCTGGTTCCCAGCCTGAATACCTAACGCCCAGTTTAAGTTAACTTGCGCACTGGCTACATCGCGGGGCTTCTCACAACCACATTCGCATGAGTGCCAGCGGTCTGCTAAGGATTTCTTCTTCTTAGCTCCGCAGTCTGGGCAGGTTTGACTTGGCTTAACTTGCTTTGTTGGTACTTCAACAAATTCGCTACTAGCTTCTTCCGCTTTGTATCGCAGCAAATTAAGAGTCATGGCTGGCGCGGTGTTCAGAATTTCCCGATTCAGACCAGCCTTTTGTTTCACCATTTTTCCGTTTTTCTCGACAGTACCTTTGGCACTGCGAGTCATGTTCTTAACGGTGAGTTTTTCGGTGGCGATCAATGCCGCCACTTCAACTAATTTTGCAGTTTCTTTATGAGTAAAATCGAGTCTTTGACGGGCGATTTTCTGGTGGAGTTTGGCAATTTGATGCTTTAATTTTCGCTGGGTGCGAGTGCCTTTTTTCGCTAACGCGAGGTCACGTTGTAAAGAGGTTAATCGCTCTTTGCTGTTTCTGAGGTAACGGGGGTTTTCGACTTGCTCAAAATTACCATCCTGATCGATAGTCGAAAAGTAATGAGAAACACCCCAATCCAAGCCAACAGCTTTAGTGCCACAGTTTCTCTCAATGGTGTCATACTCCATTGAAACTGAAATGAACCACTCACCATTCTTTCGGATGATTTCGGCAGTTTTCGGCTTGCCTCCTGTGTTTCTAGCTTTACCTCGGATCTTAACGATACCAACATCAGCCAAATAAACAGCACCATGCTTTTTTTCTTTCAGGTTGAGCTTCCAACCATCACCATGAGCCTTGTAGCCCCAACCTTTAAAGCGTTGAAATGGTTTAAAACGTGGGGATCCAGCTTTCTTATCACCTTTTTTGAGCCGTCTAAAAAAACCGTCAAAAGCCAGTGCAACACGTTTTAATGTGACTTGCTCACTCTGAGCATTAGCATTGAAAATGCCATGCGCTTTACGATTATTACGCCACAGAGTGTTGATTTTGCACTGTTCGTGAAAGTTAAGACTGTAATTAGAATCACGATATGTTTCGATGCGATCACGTAAAGCCCAGTTGTACAACTGGTGATGGTGGACAAACAAATCCATCAGCGATTCTTCTTGAGAAACTGATGATTTCATTTTATATGTAACTTTACGGATTGCTTTTTTCATAACAACTAATTATATTTAGCTGTTATGAAAAAACAAGCCCTAAATACGCTGTATCACAGCGTTTATAATATTCACTATCATTTAGTTCTTGTAACTAAATATCGTCATCGCTGTATCACGCCAGAGGTTGCCGCGTACTTAGAATCTCAGTACAAAAGGTTGTTAAAATCTTGGGATTGTGAGCTTTTGGAGTGCAATGGTGAGCCAGATCACCTTCACCTTTTAATTTCTGCTAATCCCAAGATGCAACCAAGTAAAATGGTGAACAGTTTAAAAACTGCTACATCAAGACTTGTGCGAAAGGAGTTTTCCGAACACTTGGGTGAGTTTTACTGGAAGCCAGTTTTTTACAGCAGAAGTTATTGTCTGGTTAGTTGCGGAGGTGCACCACTTGAAATCGTGAAGCAATATTTAGCTCAGCAGGAAGGATTTGATTAAAGCCACCACTTCGTGGTGGTGCGCCTTTCACCACCACCTAAATTAACTCGCTTTGGCTCATTAGATTTAGATGGAGCACTTGGCGCTATTGGGTAGACAGATATAGCAAAGCTCATTTTAACTAATGAAAAAGTATGTATTTTAAGTAACTGAGCTATAATTCTTGCAATTAGTGCTCGTCTCTAATTAACTTAACCTATGGTGAATTTTTGGGTATGGTTATGTTAGAGCGAGCATGGCAAGTTATTGCAAAACGTCGTTATTTATTAGCACTGGGTGTATTGTTTAGTGTATCGGCTTTTGGTAATACCATTAATTTGGTTATTAAAGATCAGCATGACCAAGTATTGCCTAATGCTGTCGTAGAAATAAATCATTTACCTTCTTCAAAAACTTCGGGCAATTTACCCACAGCGGTAATGGATCAAGTTGATAAACAGTTTTCTCCAGAGTTGCTTATTGTACACCAAGGTCAGTACGTCGACTTTCCAAATAGCGATAATATTCGCCACCATGTTTATTCTTTTTCAAAAGCTAAACCTTTTCAATTAAAGCTTTATTCTGGCCAGCCAGAAGAACCTATTAAGTTTGATAATCAAGGTGTTGTTGTTCTAGGCTGCAATATTCATGACTCCATGGTGGGCTATATATATGTCGCTAACAGTAGTCATGTGTATACCAGTAACGAGCAAGGCCAGATAAAGCTGCAAGTAGACACTTTTCCTGTGCAAGCCAGTGTTTGGCATTCACTACAAACAGCTCCCTTGGATAATAAAAAACAGTTTGGTATAGAATCAACCAACCCGTTATCAATCACTATAAATACGTCTACGCCTGCACCACGAAATACCTTTGGTAGTAAATTTAGGAAAGGTAATGGGCAATAATTTACGTAGCCGTATAACAACGCTATGCGTTGGCTTGGTGTTACTCACTACCTTGGTTAGTTTACTGAGCTTTTGGTGGTCTACCAGTAAATTTCAGGCAGAAAAAGTGCAACAGAATATAACGGTTGCGCAAAGCGTTTATAAACAATATTTAAAATCAAAAGAGGGCTTATTATTAACAGCCGCAAAGGTGTTAACCGCTGATTTTGGTTTTAAGCAAGCGGTTGCAACTCGTGATGCCGCCACTATTAGCAGTGTGTTATACAACCACAGTCAACGGATCAATGCGGATCTTATGCTGTTGCTCGATTTATCAGGGCGGTTAGTATCAGCTAATGTTAATGCACAAAATTTTGCCGATAACCTACAGCCCTTAATGGATGAGTTATTAAATAATTCTGAGCAATCGAGCTTTGTGGTGTTAAATAACCAGCTGTACCAAGTGATTTTATTACCCGTTAAAACTCCCAGAACCATAGCTTACAGTTTGGTCGGATTTAAAATAACATCTGCAGTGGCTACTGAGCTAAAAAGCTTAACCGGAATGGAGGTTAGTTTTGTTGCGCAATTAGATGATTTTGCAACAAGCTCGCTAGTATCCCAACCAGATAACTTTCAACCAATAACGTACTTTACCAATAAAACTACGGCTCGTTTTTTTGCCGAATACTTGGCCTATGAAAACGAACAAATAGCTTTACCCTCTTTACAATCGCATCCGATAACCTTACTGCTTAGCGCAGATTTAACCTCGAGTTATCGCGATATTGAGCAATTATTATTAACGCTTATCACACTCGCTGTTTTAACTATGTTATTTGGTGTGATCACCAGTAGTTTGTTAGCAAATAATTTAACGACAGGACTTTCACAGTTAGCGGTTATTGCCAGACAGTTTGCAAAAGGCGACTACCGCTTTAAATTTGAAGGTAAAAAGCAAAGCAGTGAAATAGAAACGCTCGTGAATGCTTTTAATAACATGGGTAATGATATTAATAAGCGTGAGCAGCAAATAAGTTTTCAAGCACATCACGATACTTTAACAGGGTTTTATAACCGTTCTGCTATGTTAGATTTATTAGCTAAGCGGCTCACTAATGATGCGCGGTACACGCTTGTTGCTATTGATATAAAAGGCTTAAGGCATATAAACGATAAGCTTGGCCCACAAGTAGGGGATGGATGTTTAATTGCAGTGGCAAATCGTATTCGTCAATTTTCTGATGAGCTAGGTGGTTTTCATGCCCGTATTGGTGGCGATGAATTTTTAACGGTTTACCCTTGTGCAGAGGTTGAGCAGGTAAAATGTGCAGTGGCTGATTTACTCAAGCAATTACAGCTAGCTTACAAGGTTAAAAATTTAAAAATAAGCTTACGTTTTAATGCTGGTATTGTGCAATACCCAGAGCAAGGGACTAAAGCAGACGATTTAATGCGACGTGTACTCATTGCTGTAGATGCAGCTACAACGAGTCAGCAAAGCTTACATTATTATCAAGACGGTGAAGATGAGGCGCATTTAGACCGTTTAATTATGCTTGATGAACTCAAACAAGCAATTGATGATGATAATGGACAATTATTTATGACCTATCAGCCTAAATTGAATATTAAAAGTCAGAAAATTGATAAGGTAGAGTCTCTTATTCGTTGGCAACGAAAAGATGGTGGCTGGGTCTCGCCTGAGGTCTTTATTGATTTAGCCGAGCAGTCAGGGTTAATAGTAGAGCTGACCGCTTGGGTTGTCGAGACTGTGATTGCACAAATAGCCGATTGGTCAAAAAAGGATATTCATTTACAAGCCGCTATTAATGTTTCTGCCCAAGATATTGCTCATTCAGGTTTTCACGCTTCGTTGGTAGCCACCTTAAATAAATACCAAGTAAACCCAAGCTCTGTCACTATTGAGTTGACGGAGCGCGATATGATTGAAAATGAAGCCCAAGGTATTAAAGCGTTAGAAGATTTAAAAACTATTGGCGTTAAAATCTCATTAGACGATTACGGTGTCGGACAAACATCATTGGGGCGCTTAAAAATGTTACCTATTGATGAGCTTAAGTTAGATAAATGCTTTATTTTAACTCTGCACGAATCACAAAAAGATCAATACATAGTGCGCTCGTCAATCACATTGGGTCACCAATTGGGGTTTTCTGTTGTGGCTGAGGGTGTGGAAACCGCTGAGTCTTTATCAATGCTTCACGAAATGCAATGCGATCATGCGCAAGGTTACTATTTAAGTCGCCCTTTAAAAGCGCAGCAATTAGAACAATGGTTAGAGGAATATCAGCGTGTACATTAAGTTATTATTCGCCTTGGCACTCTCATTTTGTAGTGCGTTAAGTATGGCTGCTACGGGGAAATTATTAGCAACACCGGGCGTGTCTCAAGTTGAAGGCAGTGCAGGAGGAGGGTTAGTTCCTTGGGCGCAGCTAGCAGGATATGCTAGTGAGGACGAATGGGCTGTTAATGGTTTTTGTAGTCGTGCTGATGTTACTGACTACCGTCTTGATGCCTGCGGCATGCAACTAAACCTATTCAATCGTGTTGAGCTCAGTTATGCAGTGCAGCAGTTTGATGTGCCTGCGCTCAATACAGAAATAGAGCAGTCAATTTCTGGGGCAAAAATTCGTTTATATGGTGATATAGTATACAGTAAGTGGCCCCAGCTAAGCATGGGGGTACAGCATAAATCACTAGAGGATGGCACAGTAGCAAAGTTAGTTGGCGCAAAAAATACCAGTGGTACAGATGTGTACCTAGCCGCCAGTAAATTACATTTGGGCGCACTTGCTGGGTACAACTGGTTTTGGAATGTGACTACTCGCTACAGTAAAGCCAATCAGCTAGGACTGTTAGGATATGGCGGGGCTAATGAGGGCAGCCATATTTTAGTAGAAGCAAGTAGTGCAGTTTTTGTAAGTCGTGAACTTGCCATTGGTGTTGAATATCGACAAAAAGCCAATAACCTAGGTTTAGGCGAACAAGATTGGCGCGATTTATTTATAGCGTGGATGCCTAATAAGCACATGAGTGTGACTGCGGCCTATTTAGACTTAGGGCGGATTGCTGGTGTTGATAAACAAACCGGCTGGTATTTATCGGTTACGGGGTATTGGTAATGAAACTGAGTGTATTTATTTTTTGTTGTTTAAGCTTACTTTTAGGGTGTACAACACAGCCTAATACCTCTTTGTATCAGCAACTAGGCGAACAAGCTGGGCTTGAAAAGTTAACTGACAGTTTTATTGCCCAAATAGGTAATGACAAGCAGGTATTTCATTACTTTGAACACAGTAATATTAGCCATTTTCGACAAGGGTTTATTAGCCATTTATGTTCGCTGGTGGAGGGCCCTTGTGAATATAAAGGTGATTCTATGGTTGCTATTCATACAGGTATGAACATAAATGAAAAAGACTTCAATCACGTTGTCGATTTATTAATAAATGCAATGAACGAGCAAAATATCCCACATACAGTGCAAAATGAAATTTTAGCTAAAATGGCGCCATTGCGTGGCGAAATTATTAAGATTTAACAGGTCGCAGTCATGCAGCCAATATATTGAGCTTCAGTTATAACTTTCTAGTTATAATTGACAGATCAGCTGATATTTTTTTGCGTTGCATATATAAGTTTAACCTGTGTTTTAAATTTCTAATAAATGTACTTTTATTAGAATGCCTACCTGAATTTGTCCTTGCTATTTCACTTTCAAATTGGCTATTAGTGGCAATTGGATATGGCTTAATACCTACGATATTGAGCCCAACTTCACTATGAAACTGCATATCAACATCAACAGGTCTAAAAAATGGCTTTCTGTGCAGAAGTTTCTTAGCCCCCTCAAGAGATAATATATATCCTTGAGCTCCATTTGGGACTTTAAAGTAATTCCCCAAAACAAACTCACTCTCAAGGGGGTGTGTATTAATAAATGCTAAATCTCGGCTATCGGAAAGTTTTATAAAATCCCAATTTTTTAATTTTTCTGCTGATTCAATCGTATTAGTTAAATGCGATTTAATTATAATGTCGTCCTCAAGTATTACGCACATAGGTATCGAGTGTGTAACTATATGCTCCCAGACTCGCATATGGCTAATGTAACAACCTATTTCTCCTAGTGTTAAGTTGCGATGATATGAGTTTTTATTCTTTTTCGGGCAATACCATTTGAGGAGCTCTTGCTCACCAAGATGTTTACCAATAGTAGCTTCAAAGCGTTCAGCACTTATATTAAGATCTTTAAGTCGCTTTTGAACCTCATACCAACGGGATTCACAAGGTTTCATGTTGATAATAAATATCGAAGTTTTCATTTTTTAA
>NZ_BADU01000129.1:0-540 GCF_000239875.1 Pseudoalteromonas sp. BSi20311
TATTACGATAAGCAAACTTATTAAAAAACGTACGTAAATGCAAGGAGTTATTATGGAAGATAAACCTATTGACAAAAGTATGTTTGAGTCTTTTTTTGGTTGAATATTCATGGACATTTAAGGGATGTAGCATTGTTGCTTTTGTAATGAGCGTATACATCAGCTTTAATACTAAAGAGTATATTTGGACGCTTCTTATTAATGGTGATTTTAATTCTACAATGTTGGTTATGGTACTCGGTTACTTGTCTGAATTTAGATATCGCTTTATTAAAGAATCAAGAAATAACTGATAGTTGCTAATTCAAATTATATTATTAACCAATAGGGTATTAGAGATGAATGTATTTATAAAATGGTTGATTTTAGCTGCATTAATTATTGCCGCTATTGCGTGTTATTCATACGGTAGCACTACCGGCTTATTTATTTTTATTATTGCGGGCTTTGTTTTTGAAATGGCATTTTGGTTTAAGGTGTTTCCTGTAAAAAAGAAATCATAATGATGGAAGTCGATTTAACTCACAAAAGAAAACTTAT
>NZ_BADU01000128.1:0-558 GCF_000239875.1 Pseudoalteromonas sp. BSi20311
TGAGCGTCTAGCGAACTACACCTATGTTTTAAAATTCCAGGGTAACAAGCTGTCGATATCGGGCTCAGGCTGGCACAGTTCATCAAGGCAAGCACAGATGTAATTAAATGGGATTAGACCATTTATCTTGGCGGTTTCCACAATGCTGTAAAGGGTGGCACTAGCATGGGCACCGTTAGCCGTTTGGCTAAATAACCAATTCTTTCGGCCTATCACAAACGGTTTTACCGCGCGTTCTGCTCTATTATTATCGATGCTAAGTCGGCCATCATCAACATAGCGTATGAGCTTGTGCCATTGATTTGCCAGGTAATTAGCTGCCTCTATCAGTTTGCTGTTCCCCACTAAATTTGGCTGATCCTGCTCAAGCCATATTTTTAGCTTGCTAAGAATAGGCAGGCTAACCTCTTGTCTTGCCGTATATTTGTCATCCACACTTTTATCTTTGATGCGTGACTCAACGCCGTACAGTTTTTGGATAAGGCTCAATACCACATCCACTTTGCCGGTTTTGTTTTTACCTTGTAGCTTTTTCGCGTCGATAAATTTACGACGAGC
>NZ_BADU01000127.1:0-483 GCF_000239875.1 Pseudoalteromonas sp. BSi20311
GTAGTGGTCAACTAATTTTGGCCACAGTTTTAGAATCTTGGTATCTAACCTCAGATTCATTTGGCGCTAAACCAGCATTATAATGATGTGGCCTAACGTTGTTGTAATATCCGTTGATATAATCACTCACACTATATTTAGCATCTTTAAAGTTTTCGTATCCAACCTTTGGCATCCACTCCGTTTTAAAGCTTCTAAAAAATCGCTCCATTGGCGCATTATCCCAACAATTTCCGCGCCTGCTCATACTTTGTGTAATTTTATAGCGCCATAAACGTTGACGATATTTTAAACTTGTATAATGACTACCTTGGTCTGAATGAAACATCAGTCCTGTCGGTTTTCCTCTACTTTCATACGCGAGTTCAAGTGCTTTTAACGTTAAATTAGTATCTGGCGACAACGACATGGCCCAGCCAACTACTTTACGTGCAAATAAATCAATTACAACGGCTAAATAAGCCCAGCGATTACCTACCCAAA
>NZ_BADU01000126.1:0-3733 GCF_000239875.1 Pseudoalteromonas sp. BSi20311
CGTATTAGAAGAGGGTTTAGACGGTTGAGCTTGAGATTTCTTGACCCATGCTCTAAGTGTTTCTGGGGTACATCCCAGTTTATCTGAAATCGATACTAGCGCAGCCCAAAGAGAAGGGTATTCATGCTGTTGTGTGGTAACAAGCCTAATTGCACGTTCACGAAATTCTGATGTATAGCGATTTGATTTTTTCATAGTTCCAGTTTCTCAAGTTATTGAGTCTCTGGCAAACACGGGGCGATTCAAACAGTAGAGGGCGAACTTCTTCCATATTGTTTTGATTAACCTGCACAACATGAAAGCTCAGTTACATCTTTATTAAAGGTTTGAGCACACAGTTTTAACCCTTCAACCATCGTTAGGTATGGAAATAATTGGTTTGCTAAATCAGTAACGGTCATTTGGTTGCTAATAGCTAATGCTGCACTTTGAATTAACTCTCCACCCTCATGAGATAATATCTGTGCCCCAATAATGCGCTCACTTTTACTCTCCGCTACTAACTTAATAAAGCCATCAGTTTCAAAGTTAGCTAATGCCCTTGGCACATTTTCCATATCCAAAACTCGACTAACAACATCAAGACCTTTAGATATAGCTTGCTCTTCTGATAAACCTACCGTTGCAACTTGTGGGTCAGTGAATACCACGACAGGCATGGTAGATAAATCAAGTATAGCATCACCACCTGTCATATTTATTCCTGCTCTACTTCCTGCTGCCGCTGCTACATAAACAAATTGAGGCATGTTAGAGCAATCACCTGCTGCATAGATATTCGCTATTGATGTCTCCATGCGTTCATTGACTTTGATCGCTCCATTCATTTCTGTTTCAACACCTATACTTTCCAAGCCAAGTTTACCTGTATTAGCAAATCGACCTGTGGATATTAGTAATTTTCTGGCTGTTAATGTTCCCTCATTAGTACCTAATGAGAATAGACTTCCATCATGGCTTACATTATTAGCCTGCGTATTATCTAGGATTTTGATACCTTCATTTTCAAAGCACTCTTTAAGCTTTTCACCTAATAGCGGATCTTCTGAATACAATAATGTATGTCGTGCTAATACAGTTACACAGGTCCCTAAACGAGCATAGGCTTGAGCTATTTCTAGCGCAACAACTGAAGAACCGATGACTATTAAGCTTTCGGGTAACTCTTGTTCAAATAGTGCTTCTGTTGATGTCCAGTAAGGGGTATCTTCTAATCCCTTAATTGGCGGAATTGACGGAGTTGAGCCAGTGGCTATCAATATCCGATCTGCGAGTAGCTCTTCATTAGTGCCATCTGATTTTTGGATAATCAATGTACTTTCGTTTTTAAAACGCGCATAACCTTTAATCAAAGATAATGCAGGGTTTTTCTTTAGAATACTTTCATATTTAGCTTCGCGTAGCTCTTCAACACGAGACTTTTGTTGATGGGCTAGCAGAGCACGGCTTATTTGAGGATTATTATTCTCAAGCCCATCAAAAGGGTTTCTTCGTTGTTGGTGCGCTAATTGTGCTGCACGAATTAAAATTTTTGATGGAACGCATCCTACGTTGACACAACAGCCGCCAATAACATCTGATCCTTCAATAATTGTGACTCTAGCACCATTTTCTGCTGCTTTGATTGCACAAGCAAAGGCACCAGAGCCACTACCAATAATTGCAACATGTAGCTGGTCGCTTTCACTCAGAGAGCAACAGCTTGTTGAACATTGATCCGAAGTCATAATAATTCCTTAAAATTTTGCTGCTATTAATGTTTGGTGCATTTGTTATGGCTAAACTAATCAACAAGCAGTCTTATGCTAAATCTTACTTGGTAGTTTTTACTTTTGCTGGGTAGCCAATATTTGTAGACGCTAATGCAATCGCTTCAATGCTGGTCTTGTTCGGATCAAATAAAACTGTTGCTGTTTTTGCATCATAATCAACTGTAGCTTTTACAACGCCATCTACTTTCTCCATCGCCTTACGCACAGTTATATGACACATCTTGCAGGTCATTTTCTCAATCGAGAAAACTTTAGTAGTTACCTCTTGAGTAGCAACATTACTGGTTACTTCAGAATGTTGCATGGCTAGCGTGTTGCCAAACATAAGCATTGAGCTTAATAGTATTGAAACGGTAATTAATTTTTTCATTGTTTTGCCTTTTTTTAATATCTGTTCTAAGTTAACTGGATTTGTTAAATCGTATTTTCATCAGTCAGTTTTTGTTAATCAATTGCTATTAAGTAATAATGTAATCTGCGTAATAGGGAAAGCTCATCATCACTATAAGAATTATGCTTACAAGCCAAAATATAATGCGCTGATTTCTTAATACTTTAGGGTTTTCGCAAACTGAACCCTCCTCACACTTTTGAGGAGCGATATATAATTTATAAAAAACTACGCCTAAAAAAATGAGGGTAATTGCGGTAAAATACCCGCTATAAGGTTCCATTGCAGTGAGGTTACCTACCCATGCACCGCCTATGCCAAGTGACAGCAATAGCAGTGGTCCAATACAACATGCTGACGCGCCTAAACCAGCGACAATTGCTAATAGTAAAGAACGATTTTGAGTAGGAGAATTCGACATAATTCAATCTCATATAAGGCTAATATAAGATAGTTTACACTCTGGGGTGTAGCACAGAGTCAAGAGGTTAATAAATCATTTTTTGAGAGAGGTAGAAGTGTTATTTTTCTAAAAAGCCTTTTTGAGATAATCCATCGATGAAGCCACAGTGAGTAGTATCATCAGTATGACAAGTTGATATTAAATCGTCTAATGCTATTTGAATAGTCAGTAATCCAGCGATTTGTTGTTGGATTTTATCTCGCTTTTCTTGCGCTAAAGTTTGAACATCACCACAATGTTGATCGCCTAAGGTTAGCAATTGCTTTATTTCCTCTAACGAAAAACCAAGTTGCTGAGCACGCTTTACAAATCGAATTCGATCTACACTTGTATCTGGGTAATGACGAAAACCGCCTAACGGCTTTTCAGGCTCCACTATTAAACCTTTGCGTTGATAATGTCTTATTGTCTCAATATTGACTTCAGCGGCTTTTGCGAGTCGGCCAATGGTTAATGGCGGATTGTTTTTAGTCATTTATACTGCCTTTAAATTAGTTTGTATTTATAGTGCAGAATTGAAAAGGTATTAGGTAGTAAACGTACTATAAACTGCTTTTCATATTATCAAAAGTGAAATTTATTGTAATAATAGGCAAGGCTTTGTGTGCTAGAGCATGTGATGTTAGGCCGCATCAAAGAGTCCAGCTCACACTAATATGAAGAAACGGATATACTTTGAATAGATAGTAAATTCGCGTAGCGAATGTGTACCAATAAAATTTACTCGACAAAAAGAGCGTGGGCTTTTTGTTGCGTATTTTTGTATTGGTGAATACATGTCGCTTAAAAATGAAGACTTGCTTAACAATGTTAAAAGGCAAGCAAAAAGGCTTTCGAAAATTTATCTATTCCGCTTGGGCAAGCCCAATAAATGTAGTTCTATACTTTTGTGGCTGTGAGAACTATAGACAGTTAATTTCTCTATTGAAGTCTGACCTCCTTGAAAATCTAAACCTGATATTAGCAGTTTTACTCTCAAAAGCAGAAGACTGCCTTCTAAAATTTCTCAACACTGATATGAATAATACTTTGTCTCGCTTTTAATAAGGGTTGAAAATATAAAAATAAATGAAAATACTGTTGTTGAAATTTTCGGTATTGAACTAA
>NZ_BADU01000125.1:0-476 GCF_000239875.1 Pseudoalteromonas sp. BSi20311
GATGATGTGACACACTTCTATTTTAGTGGAGTCAACAAATTGTATACCTGTGGGCTTGCCAAGTTTTGATGTGAGGTAACTGCACATCGGAACCACCACACTAGGCATAAGCGCGAGAAACCTTGCGTAACTCAGCAACTCTGGAAAATAGGCTTTAAGTTGACGGCAAACATAGTGAAGGTAGTAGTTTTTGAAATCTCTGTAATGTGACTGGTGAAAATGGATGATAATAGTCATCACCTCTGACGGAGATAAGCGGCATGCTCTTCGACGTTTAATTTCACCATTTTCGAGCAATATACGCTGCCAGCTTGGGAAAAATAACTTTGAAAAATCATCGACATCACAGTACGTTTCAACTAACTTGTTCATGCTCGTTCCTTTTTGTTCTAATCACTCTTGGTCGAATGATCGGATCATGGAACGAGCATTTAGTTCCTTTAAATTAGTAATTTCTTATCCGCAGCTCAGGTTAA
>NZ_BADU01000124.1:0-148 GCF_000239875.1 Pseudoalteromonas sp. BSi20311
CGAAGCAGATGGTGTCTGGCCACTCCGCTCTTGCTTTAATTGAGTAACCCACTTACTTACAGTTGATTTACCAACACCCATAGCCTTGGCTGCATCCTCTTGCGTATAACCTTGGTCAACTACAAGCTGAGCTGTTTCTAATTTGATT
>NZ_BADU01000123.1:0-521 GCF_000239875.1 Pseudoalteromonas sp. BSi20311
AGAGCTAAAAGAAATAAAGTGTTTGAAGGCGTTGCTCATCATGGAAAAGGCACTATGGGTTGGTCATATGGATTCAAACTACACTTAATAATTAATCATTTAGGTGAGATTGTGGCGCTAAAGCTCACAACGGGCAATGTGGATGATCGAGAGCCTGTTTCTGATATGGCGGACTCTATCTTCGGAAAACTCTATGGCGACAAAGGTTATATCAGCAAAGCGCTCTCTGGTGAGTTACTAGAAAAAGGTGTCGAGTTGATCACGACGGTTCGAAAGAATATGAAGAAAAAATTTGTTTCATTGTGGGACAGGGCTTTATTGAAAAAACGATTTATAATCGAAACGGTGAATGATCAATTGAAAAACATTTCTTACATTGAACACTCTAGACACCGCAGTATGCATGGCTTTATGCTAAATTTACTTGGTGGATTAATTGCCTATTGCCTAAAAGAGGAAAAGCCGTCATTAGATTTAACATCGCAAGAACTTGAAATTTTAGAGAGTAATAATCTAATGTT
>NZ_BADU01000122.1:0-203 GCF_000239875.1 Pseudoalteromonas sp. BSi20311
GCTCGTTGACGTTTTTGGGTACCGTCTTCGAGTAATTGTTTTTCCCATTGAGGTATAAATACTTTGCAAAAATCGTCGACATCGCAAAACAATTCAACTAATTTAATCATGCCTGTTCCTTGTTTATCCAATCGTTCTTGGTCGAAAGATCGGATCTCGGAACAGGCATTTAGTTCAATTTTCTTAAACGAGATTCAGGTTAA
>NZ_BADU01000121.1:0-43353 GCF_000239875.1 Pseudoalteromonas sp. BSi20311
CCCTAACCAAACAATAAAAAAAGACAACAAATCTATTCAATAGCCCTTCCTCTCTTTAAGCACTTACAAAATACATGCTATAATCGCGGCCTTTCCAAGTTAACAGTAATCTGTATAAGCGAAATTATTCATGAGCGAAAATAGTCACATTAAAGTCATCGTTGGTATGTCCGGCGGTGTTGATTCTTCTGTATCTGCATATTTATTAAAACAACAAGGCTATCAAGTAGAAGGCTTGTTTATGAAGAACTGGGAAGAAGATGACAATGATGAATATTGCGCTGCCGCTGAAGATTTAAAAGATGCCCAAGCTGTCTGTGACAAATTAGGTATTGAACTTCATACCGTTAACTTTGCAGCGGAATACTGGGACAACGTATTCGAATACTTTTTAGCTGAGTACAAAGCTGGTCGCACACCTAACCCAGACATCATGTGTAACAAAGAAATTAAATTTAAAGCCTTTTTAGAATTTGCGGCTCAAGCACTTGGTGCTGACTTTATAGCAACGGGCCACTACGTACGTCGTGAGCTCAGAGATGATAAATATGTTATGTGCCGTGGCCTAGATGATAATAAAGATCAAAGCTACTTTTTGTACACATTGAGCCATGAACATATCGCGCAAACGCTGTTCCCTGTCGGAGATATTGCCAAGCCAGAAGTACGCCGTATTGCTGAAGAGCAAGATTTAATTACCCACGATAAAAAAGACAGTACTGGTATTTGTTTTATCGGTGAGCGTAAATTTAAAGATTTCTTACAAAAATTCTTACCTGCTCAACCTGGTGTTATTGAAGACACAGATGGTAACAACGTTGGTGAGCATGAAGGGTTGATGTACCACACCTTAGGTCAGCGCAAAGGCTTGTTAATTGGTGGTATGAAAGAAGGCTCAGGCGAACCTTGGTATGTTGTAGACAAAGATGTTGAACGCAATGTATTGATTGTGGGCCAAGGTAAAAATCACCCTCGCCTTTACAGTAATGGCCTAAATGCCAACCAATTACACTGGGTAGATCGTGTTGGTCCTCAAGGTACTACTCGTTGCACCGTAAAAACACGCTACCGTCAAGAAGACCTAAGCTGTACCTTATTAGTCGGTGAAGATGGTATGGCACGCGTATTATTTGATGAGCCACAAAAAGCGGTAACCCCAGGACAATCTGCCGTATTTTACGCTAATGAAGTGTGTTTAGGTGGTGGCATTATTGATTCGGTGATTAAGTAATGAATCAACATCAAGTCATGGCGCTTGCAGCCATGTGTCAAGTGGCTAAGCAAGTTCAGAAGGTTGCCCAATATGGTCGCGCTGATGAACAAGATTTATCGATTTTATTATCAAGTATTGTGCAAACCTCGCCAGCTTCCCCAGAAGATGTTTATCAAGGTGAACATAACTTACGTGATGGCTATAAAACATTGATGGCACAACTGAGTGCCGGTGCTCAAAAAGATGTAGAAATAGTCAAATATGTAGGTGGTTTAATGCAGTTAGAGCGTGCGCTTAGTGCTAACAGTAAAAGCCTCAATGAATTAGGTAAACGTATTGATGATATTCATCGTCGTTTGGATCATTTTGCTATTACCGATGACAGTGTTGTTGCCGGTTTAGCAGATATATACTCGTCGGTGCTAAGCCCCCTTGGGCACCGAATTCAGGTTTATGGTAAACCCGAGTTATTAAAACAGCAGCTCACGCAAAATAAAATCCGCGCATTACTTTTAGCCGGAATTCGCAGTGCAGTATTATGGCGACAAATGGGCGGCAAACGTCGTCATTTCTTTTTTGCGAAAAGAAAAATTCTCGCCATAGCTAAAACAAAAATTTAATTATCGTTCAAACTAAAATTTAGGAGTTATTATGGAGCTTTCAGCGTTAACGGCTATCTCTCCGGTTGATGGTCGCTACGGCAGCAAAACCACTGAACTACGCAGTATTTTTAGCGAATTTGGATTAATCAAATACCGCGTAACCGTTGAAGTGCGTTGGTTGCAAGCGTTAGCTGCAGCAAGCGAGATTAAAGAAGTCCCCGCTTTTAGCGAGCAAGCAAACGGACTATTAAATGCTATCGTCGATAACTTCTGTGAAGCCGATGCGCAGCGTGTTAAAGACATTGAACGCACTACTAACCATGATGTAAAAGCTGTTGAATATCTACTAAAAGAAAAAGTAGCTGATAACGCTGAATTACATGCCATTAATGAATTTATTCACTTTGCATGTACCTCTGAAGATATCAACAATTTATCTCACGGTTTAATGTTAAGTGAAGCCCGTAACAATGTTATTTTACCTTATTGCGATGAGCTATTAAGCGCAATTAAAGAAAAAGCTATTGAATACAAAGCCATTCCAATGATGACACGTACGCATGGGCAACCTGCTACCCCATCAACAATGGGTAAAGAGTTTGCAAACGTATACATGCGTTTAAAGCGTCAACGTGACCAAATTGCCCAAGTAGAAATGTTAGGCAAAGTAAATGGTGCTGTAGGTAACTACAATGCTCACCTAAGTGCTTACCCTGATTACGACTGGCATACTCACGCAGATAAATTTGTAACTAGCCTAGGTTTAACACTTAACCCGTTTACTACACAAATTGAACCGCATGACTATATTGCAGAGCTATTTGATGCAATTGCGCGTTTTAATACTATATTGCTAGATTTTGACCGCGACATGTGGGGCTACATTGCGCTTAATCACTTTAAGCAAAAAACCATTGCCGGTGAAATTGGCTCATCAACTATGCCACACAAAGTGAACCCGATTGATTTTGAAAACTCAGAAGGTAATTTAGGCTTAGCCAATGCTATCTTTGGTCATTTAGCACAAAAACTACCTGTGTCTCGCTGGCAACGTGATTTAACTGACTCAACCGTATTACGTAACTTAGGTGTAGGTATGGGTTATGCGGTAATTGCATACCAATCAACCCTTAAAGGTGTAAGCAAACTTGAAGTAAACGAGCAACGTTTAGCAGATGAGCTTGACCAAAACTGGGAGCTGCTCGCTGAGCCAATTCAAACCGTTATGCGTAAATACGGTATTGAAAAACCATATGAAAAGCTAAAAGATTTAACCCGTGGTAAACGTGTAAATCAAGAAATTATGGCTGATTTCATCGATGGTTTAGACCTACCAGAAGCTGCAAAAATTGAAATGAAAAAACTAACGCCGGCTAACTACATTGGTCGCGCTGTTAAGTTTATTGATGATTTAGTTTAATCACTCAAATCTACTAATAAAAAGCGAAAGGTACCTGCCTTTCGCTTTTTTCATTTAGGTCTTAACGTTATAGGCATTCTATGTATCAATTAAAAATAAATGAATTATCAGAGCAAGCGTTTTTAAGTCAATATTGGCAAAAAAAACCACTGTTGATCAAAGCTGGTTTTAAAGATTTTCAAGACCCACTTGATGCGAATGAACTCGCAGGCCTTGCTATGGAAGACAGCATAGAATCGCGCATTATTACTAACCACAATCAACAATGGCAATCGCATCAGGGACCATTTGACGATTTTGAAATACTCACTGATCAGCACTCGACACTACTCGTGCAAGCAGTGGATCATTGGCATCCAGAGGCTGCTCAGTTACTTGAACCTTTTCGCTTTATACCTAATTGGCGAATAGATGATTTGATGATCAGCTACTCAACCCCAGGTGGCGGTGTTGGCCCACACCTAGACCAATACGATGTATTTATTATTCAAGGTGAAGGTAAGCGCCATTGGCGGGTAGGATTACCCGACCCAACACTAAAACAGTTTGCTCAAAATAAAACATTACTGCAAGTTGAAGCTTTCAGTGCAGTAATTGATTGTATTTTGGAGCCCGGTGATATTTTGTATATACCACCAGGTTGTCCTCATGAAGGCTATGCGGTTGAGAATGCACTTAACTATTCAGTCGGTTTTAGAGCACCTAATCAACAAGATTTACTTTCAAGTTTTGCTGATCATATTATCGACACAGAAAGCGGCCAAGAAAGGTATACCGACCATACCCTCGCCCTGCGTGATTCTAAAGGTGAGCTAACCCAAAGCGAAGTCGATAAAGTAAAAACGTTAATGCAAGCATTGCTAGAAGACGAGAGTTTATTTAAACACTGGTTAGGTAATACCCTTAGCCAACCTAAGCATGATATGGACTTAGCCCCTGAAGAAGACCCATTTAGTGTCGAACAAATACAACAACTGCTTGAAAACCAAGTAAAATTTGAGCGTTTAGGGGGCACACGTGCTATTTATCAATGTATGGATGCAGAGCTACTTCTGAGTATCAATGGCGAAAACTTCGCTTTACCCTTATCTGATTTAGAAGCGGTAAAACAGCTTACTGATTTTATTGAATTTGATAGTAGCGTGCTTAATGCAACCACACCTAGCCTAGATTTTATCGAAACTTTTACTACACTGGTTAATGAGGGTATCTGGTTTAGCTAGGGGGAGGTCATGGTTTATACCGTTGACAAAGTTGATTGGCAAAGTGAAAAAAGTCAACTGCAACATATAAGGGAGCGAGTGTTTGTATATGAGTTACATATTCCTAAAAGTATTGAATTTGACAACTTAGATGCACTCGCTCAACACATTCTGGTCACCGATAATATGCACTCACCTGTTGCCACAGGTCGATTATGTAATGATGGTTTAATTGGTAGAATCGCCGTATTGCCGCAGCATCGCAACCGCAATGTTTATAATTCACTGCTTAATTTCATTGTTAAATTAGCAGCGGAGCAAGGTATTGAAGCAATCAGTATTAATTGTATTTTAAACGAAGTAGAACGATTCAAAAATAATGGGTTTATTCAGCAAGGCCACGTCTTTATGGAAGCAGGTATCCCAAGGCAACGTATGCAGTGCCCTATTGCATGCTTTGAAACACGACCATTTACTTTAGTGCATTAACAATAAAGCGAGCCATTTGGCTCGCTTTTTATTTTCTATTCTTGTCGGTAATCTTTGAAAAAACGCTGCATTTTCATCATTGCACTCGATAAATCATCTTTATTGGGTAAAAATACCAATCTAAAGTGATCAGGCTCTGGCCAGTTAAAGGCGCGCCCATGCACTAATAATATTTTTTCTGCTTTTAACAAATCAAACATCATTTGTTCATCGCTTTTAATATTGAATTTAGCGGTATCCACTTTAGGGAAAGCATAAAGCGCCCCTTTTGGCTTTTTACAACTAATTCCATCAATCGCATTTAAGCCGCGCCAAGCAATATCTCGCTGCACATATAAACGCCCACCGGGGTCTATTAAGCTATCAATTGATTGAACCCCTCCCAATGCTTGCTGAATTGCATATTGTGCGGGCACATTGGCACAGAGGCGCATTGAAGCAAGAATATCTAAGCCTTTAATTAAATCTGTCATTAATGCCGTACGACCACTTAGCACCATCCAGCCCATTCTCAGCCCAGCAGCGCGGTATGTTTTAGCTAAGCCATTAAAGGTAATGATAGGGAGATCATCGCATAATGAACCAATAGAAGTATGGGTAACGCCGTCGTATAGAATTTTCTCGTATATTTCATCGCTTAACAGCAAAAGCTTGTGCTCTCGAGCAATATTGATCAATTCTTCAAGCAAAGCGTTACTGTAAACGGCCCCAGTTGGGTTGTTGGGGTTTATCAGCACCAATGCTTTGGTTTTAGAAGTAATTTTACTTTTGATATCGTCAATATCAGGAAACCAGTCTTGCTCTTCATCACACAAATAGTGAACCGGATTGCCACCTGCTAATTTTACCGAGGCAGTCCAAAGCGGATAATCTGGGGCAGGAATTAACACTTCATCATCATTATTCAACAGTGCTTGAGTGACCATTTGGATAAGTTCACTCACACCGTTACCAATGTAAATATTATCAACGTCTAAATTGTGTAAGCCACGCTGTTGGTAGTGCTGATAAATAGCAACACGCGCAGAATAAAGACCTTTAGAGTCACAGTACCCTTGAGCTGAATATAAATTACGGATGATATCGCGATGCATATCTTCTGGCATATCAAAACCAAATGCGGCGGGGTTACCTATATTAAGCTTTAATACCTTTTGGCCCTCATCCTCCATTTTTTTAGCTTGCACTAAAACGGGACCTCGGATGTCATAACAGACGCCGTCTAATTTATGACTCTTTTTTATTTCTGACATTGTTACCTCTAAAGAGCAAGTTAATCATTAGACTAACTCAGTAAAGCCGTGAATTACTAGAAAAATTAAGCGCTTAAAACTGAAAAAAATTCACGTTAACACTCTTTTTTATTACTGTTGAAACACGTTTAGCGTCCAGCTAACCATGCATTTAGTTTTGCTTGTGAGCCAGTAACTTGCGCCATTAATCCATCGGCTGCATCAACAGCCTGCTCGTCATTCCCATTATTTAAATTATATTCAATTAAACGGGCAACTTCGGCTAAACTTGCCGCACCAAATTGAGCGGCGTTTGATTTAAGGCTATGAGAGTGGCGAATAGCGGCCTCTTTATCTTGCCCAAGCGCAGCAATTGCTTCGTTACCCAATCGCTCAAATTCCGCACAACAAAATTCCAGTGTATCTGGAAATTGTTCACCTAATAGCGATTCCATACTTTCTAAAGCGGATTCGTCAATATTGATCTCTGTCATATTCATGCCCTTCAATACGGTCCATCGATTTTTTTCTTATCTCTTACTCTATATCTAAGCACAAAAAAAACCAACTTTATTACCGCAAAAATGTATAATTACGCCAAATGTACTAACGAAATAGTGTATTCAATGGCTCGCCCTCTTTGTAAACAGTGTAATTTTTCGCTAAGCACCTGTATTTGCAACGCAATTACCCGTGTTAATAACCAAACTCAGGTTATTATTTTGCAGCACCCCAGTGAAGCAAAAGTTAGCAAAAATACGGCGCAATTATTAGCTTTGGGTTTAACCCACTGTAAAATTATTAAAGGCGAAAATAATCAGGACTTCGCCTGTTTACAAAACCTGCCTATTGAATCGACCGTATTACTCTACCCAAGCGAGCACGCCGTAAAATTAGATCTACCAAATAATAATGAAAACCTGCAAGCTATTACGCATTTAATTGTGATTGATGGCACATGGAATAAAGCCTTTAAAATTTTGCAATTAACCCCGTTATTACAACAGTTTAAAACGGTAAGCTTTAGCCATATTCCCACCAACCGTTATGCTATTCGTAAAGCCCCTAGAGCAGATAGTTTATCGACGCTAGAAGCAGTAGCACATAGTTTATGGCTCATAGAAGCACTAAACCCTGCACCCTTGTATGGTTTATTAGACGAATTAATAAAAAAACAAACCCAACACATGCCCGCTCACGTAAAAGCACGTTACTTGTAATTAAAAATGAAATTACCAATGCGTAATACCCCTTCTCGATTAAAGCGCGGATTTTCACGCCAAGGCCCTGACTATCGTTTTGACGACCAAGTTGATTTTAGCGATATTAGAACGACTTTTGGTTTTCGTTCAATGGTCGTTGGTAAGTGGGTGACTAAAGAAGAGCGCTTTATTAGTGCCAATTTAATTTATGATGCGCTAGCTGATTTAGCGCAAATTTTACATTTACCACCAACGGCAATTGGCCTTCGCGGTAAACTTAACTTTGCCTTTGGCCATGGCGGACAAAAAGGTGTGCAAGCACACTATAATGCTTATGACCAAACTCTCGCACTGGCAAAAAACGCAGGCGGCGGTGCTTTAGCCCATGAGTGGTTTCATGCATTCGATCATCATATTAGTGAGCATTTATTTAAATCAAAAACCCGCTTTGGTTTCGCCTCTAAGTTATGGCTGTCAAACTCTCCTGATTTGAGCCATCCACTTAATGATGCACTTAATCAATTTTATAAGCAGGTATTTTTAGCGCAAAACGGTGAAGATGCGAATGAATTTGTCCAACGCTGTATCGCGTTTGATAAGGCACACAAGCAGCAATACATGAGTATGCCAGAGGAGCTTGCAGCTCGCTGTTTTGAAGCCTGTATAAATCAGCATCAAACAATAAAAAATAGCTTTTTGGTCAGTGGATTAAACAGTAATAATTTAATTTACCCTGAGCTTAGCCAAACGTTAAAAGCCAATGAAGCACTTAACCAATATTTTCAATTATTAGGTTACGCGCTTCATCAACAAGCATAGTAATCGTTTCTAAAAATCAGAATTACTATTTATCATCACTGATACGACTTGCCACCGCGCTATTTTGATCTTTATATTTTGCATCAACACGAGTGTTATATGGGTTTTCACATGGGCCGGTGAGCGTTTCAAAGCTCATTGCACCAATCTTCATCATGGGTCTTAGCGCCAGTGGCAATTTACCCGAGTTATAAAACTCTAGGACAATATTACCACTCCAACCTGGATCGATTCGGTGAGCGGTGACATGCACCATTAAACCTAAACGTGCCAGCGATGAACGTCCATCTAACCAGCCAACAATATCAGCAGGTAACGTTACTTTTTCATAGGTTATTGCTAATGCAAGCTCGCCGGGGTGTAAAAAGAATGCTTCGCCATCGTCTAATACAATTTCGTCGCTCATGATTGACTCTAACGCTTTATTAAGCTGAACTTTTGGTCCACTTAAGTCAACGTAAGCAGCATTATGAGCATGAAAAGTTCTAAACTTATTACCCAAACGAAGATCCGCAGTCACCCCTGAAATCATTTCACTGGTTGGCGCTGGCTCAATAACAATACGCCCATCGTTTAAATATTCTTTTATATGTGTATCTGAAAGTCTCATTTTTAATCTTCCGTAATCACAACTTCAATTGTGTTGTGATGTTGTTGATAATAAAGCGTACTGGCGATGAGCCGTGCGGCTGCACTGTAGGTTTCACTTATAGCAGCACTTGCATCATTGGCAATCAATTTACCTTGTTCAGAGGATTCTCTGATATTAATCGCAAGCGGAATATGCGAAAGCACAGGAACACCATGCTTCATGGCTAATTTTTGTGCGCCATCTTTACCGAATACATGATTAGCTTCGCCGCAATGTCCGCAAATGTAATGGCTCATATTTTCAATCAAACCAAGCACTGGCACGTTTACTTTATTAAACATAGCAATGCCTTTTTGCGCATCTGCCAGCGCTAAATCTTGTGGCGTAGTAACAATTACAGTGCCACTGGCAGGGACTTTTTGGCTCATGGTTAATTGAATATCGCCAGTGCCTGGGGGCATATCGACGATTAAGTAATCAAGCTCACCCCAATCGGTTTCATTTAATAGCTGACTAAGCGCGCCTGAGGCCATAGGACCGCGCCATACGGTAGCATCGTCGCTAGGCACTAAAAAGCCAATAGATTGCGCTTTAATGCCGTTAGCATTAAATGGTTGTAATTGCTTGTTGTCTTTAGTGACAGGCTCACTGCCTACCAAACCTAACAACATAGGTATAGAAGGACCATAAATGTCAGCATCTAAAATGCCGACTTTAGCGCCCTCATTTTTAAGCGAACCTGCAATGTTAACAGCCGTGGTTGACTTACCCACTCCGCCTTTACCTGAGGCCACTAAAATAATGTGCTTTATGGCTTTAAATTTTGCAGCCTCTTTAAGTGTCACCACCGCGCTTACATTTACTTCGGTTTTAAGTCGCTCGGTTAAAAATTTAGCAACATGTGGCATTTCAGATTGTGCTGCAAACGGAAGAGTGAGTTTAACAATAATTGATTTATCGGTGTTTTGAGTAATATCAGCGATAAAATCTTGCACAATACCCACAGCGAAAGCGGCACTTCGATAGGCCGCTAAAGCAGAAATAATCGGTTGTTTTTGCACCGATTTAGCAGAGAATAGTTTCGACAGTCCAAACATAGCAATAAAATAGCGTTTCTTTGATGAAAAGTGCCACGGAATTATGTAACATTCAGGGCATTAACACCAGTCAATTAGTAAATATCCATAAGCAGTGTACTCTGTTACTACCGCGCTTATCGATAATGTAATAATTTTCATCTGTTCCTGACTAGGAACGCTTAATTCGGAATGATTATGGCACAGCGAAAGATCCTGATTACTAGCGCATTACCTTATGCCAATGGCCCTACCCATTTAGGGCATTTATTAGAGTATATTCAAACTGATATTTGGTCGCGTTTTCAAAAACTACAAGGCCACGAAGCATACTATGTGTGCGCCGATGATGCTCATGGCACACCTATTATGCTTAATGCGCAAAAGCAAGGGATCACGCCAGAGGAAATGGTTAAAAATGTTAGCATAGAACGCCAACGCGATTTTGCTGATTTTAATATCAAATTTGATAACTACCACAGCACTCACAGCCAAGAAAATAAAGAATTTAGTGAGCTTATTTATAACCGCCTTAATGATGCCGGTCATATTAAAAAGCACACTATTTCCCAGTTATTCGATCCAGAAAAAGGCATTTTTCTGCCAGACCGCTTTGTTACTGGCACCTGCCCTACCTGTAAATCAGAAGATCAAAACGGTGATAGCTGTGATGCCTGTGGCGCAACCTATAGCCCAACAGAGCTGATCAACCCACGCTCGGTTATGTCGGGTGCTGAGCCTATTTTAAAAAATTCTGAGCATTACTTTTTTGACTTACCCGCCTTTGAAAGCATGCTTAAAGAATGGCTACACTCAGGCACAATCCAGCAAGAAATGGCGAATAAGCTAGATGAGTGGTTTGCCGATGGTCTTCAGCAATGGGATATTAGCCGTGATGCACCTTATTTTGGTTTTGAAATCCCAAATGCTCCAGGTAAATATTTTTACGTATGGCTAGATGCGCCTATTGGTTATATGGCGAGCTTTAAAAACTTATGTGACAAACAAGACATCGACTTTGATGCGTTTTGGCAAGAAGGGTCTGACGCTGAGCTTTATCATTTCATTGGTAAAGACATCATCTATTTTCACAGCCTGTTTTGGCCTGCGATGTTAGAAGGCGCTCAATTTAGAAAGCCTACTAACGTATTTGCCCATGGATTTGTTACGGTTAATGGCGCAAAAATGTCTAAATCAAAAGGCACGTTTATTAAAGCGCGTACTTATTTAGATAACCTAGACCCAGAATTTTTACGTTATTACTACGCAGCTAAACTAAACAGTGGCATCACCGATTTAGACTTAAACCTAGAAGATTTTGCACAGCGTGTAAATTCAGACTTAGTGGGTAAAGTAGTTAATATTGCGAGCCGTTGTGCTGGCTTTATTACTAAAAAGTTTGACGGTAAGTTAAGCGACACGATTATGGAACCACAGCTACTAGCGGAATTCCAAAACGCCTCAGCCACTATCACTGAACATTACGAAAATCGTGAATACAGTCGCGCAATCCGTGAGATTATGGCCCTTGCTGATAAAGCAAATCAATTTATTGATAATGCTGCGCCTTGGGTGCTTATTAAAGACGAGTCTAAGCAAGAAGAAGCGCATCAGGTATGTTCATTAGGACTTAACTTATTCCGCGTACTGATCACTTACTTAAAGCCTGTACTGCCTGGTATGGCCACAAATGTTGAAGCCTTCTTAAATGATGAGCTTACATGGCAAGGTGTGCAAACTGCACTAATAAGCCACCCTATCAATAAATTTAAGCCGTTAATGCAACGTGTTGAAATGGACAAAGTGAATAAAATGGTTGAAGAATCAAAAGAAAGCTTAATCGCTGAAAAAGACAAAATCGATCCTAATAGCCCACTGGCAAAAGAGCCTATTGCAGCTGAGATTGAATTTGATGACTTTGCAAAAGTAGATTTACGCGTTGCTAAAATAGCTAAAGCAGAGCACGTAGAAGGCGCTGACAAATTGCTTAAGTTAACTCTTGATTTAGGCGGCGAAACACGCCAAGTATTTGCAGGTATTAAATCAGCCTACGCACCAGAAGACATCGAAGGAAAGCTAACTGTGATGGTCGCTAACCTTAAACCGCGTAAAATGCGCTTTGGAATGTCTGAAGGTATGGTACTTGCTGCAGGCCCTGGCGGTAAAGAAATATACATTCTTAACCCAGACGATGGTTCAGAGCCTGGTATGCGAGTAATGTAAGCACTGTGCTTGTTTAAAAAGCCGCTAAATATTTAGCGGCTTTTTTTATTGTTGACGTTATTTAGCTAAGGCGACTACTTTTGCCAAATGAATCACTAAGCATTGGGAGCTAATATATATAAACCAGTTTATATAGCGCACCTGAGGATAAAAACCTTGCCCTTGGTTACCATAAATCCAAAAAGCACCAATAATGGCATCAGCCAATGCAGCAAGTAAAAGCCCTAAGCTCACCCACATTATTGGTTTAGGTGCATAAAAACCACCATAAACAACAACCAACATCAGACCCATAAGTCCCACCGCAGTTACCACAACACTATAAAAGCCTGTCATGGCTAAAATTGGTATACCAGCTCCATCAAGATACATAGAGGCGAGTGACGTAGCACTTACAACCAGTACTACAACTATAAAAAAGGCGCTTTTTAGTCGCGATATAGCTTGTTGCCTTTTATAGGCTAACACACAGGCTAAAAATAAAAGGCTGTAGCCAGGTGCAAACAATAAAATTGAATCAACTAAATAGTCATGCTTTATTAACGTTGCATAGCGGTGATAATGTTGGGATAGATTAAAGTTAATCACATCCCCAACTGTACACAACATCAAAGCTGCGCTACATAGAAGTGCTATGAAGCGTAACTGCTTATCTTTAAACTGGTGAAATACCCAAGTAGTCATTGCCACACTATTAAACATCAGTAAGCACAGCGAGCTCACTGTTAATAGCAATAAAATTTCTTTTTTGTCAGGTGTAATTAGCCCTACCAACAGCACAACTAAAGCACATAGCCAAGCAATAAAAGAAATGATCTGATGAGGGTGTTTTATAGATAACGAATTGATTGCACTAGCCAAGGTTTAAAATTAATAAACTTAATTTAGCAAATTATTATCGCTTAGGGTTTATTTTTATTATGCGCAGTTTGCATTTCTTTTTGTGTTTTTAGCCGACATTGTGCTAACTGCTCAAGTCGAATAGCTTTAATTGCCGCCAAAGGATCATCCACACTGAGTCCACCAGCATCATAGGTGTTTTGTTGATCTATCACTTTATTGTCATCTTGTTTAGTATGCATATTATTCTCACTTGGAACTGTTTATCGATTTTAGGCGCGCTACATCAAATAAAAAAGTGCTGAAACACTTTACGATTTAGTTGAAAAACACCTGTCCCTCTGTATATTAGAGATTACTAATATTGAGGAGTGTATTATGCGCATTATTTTACTTTTTTCCAGTTTATTTATTTCATCCGCTGCTTTTGCTAGCAATACCGGCGAGGCACGACAAACCATCAAGGCATTTTCAACTGATTTAAAACAGGTACTCGTTAGTACTATGAAGCAAAGCGGCCCACTCGCGGCAATAAGTGTATGCAATACAGCAGCACCCGCTATTGCTTCACAACACAGCAACAGTCCTTGGCAAATTAGCCGCAGTGCTTTAAAAACTCGTAACTCAGATAATCAACCCGATGCATGGCTCAAAAATGTTTTATTAAACTTTGAACAACGTAAGCTCAATGGCGAGCCGGTAGCAAGCATAGAATATCAAGAGCAAAGACCGGATGGCTGGTATTTTGTAAAAGCGATCCCTACTCAAAAAGCGTGTTTGGCATGTCATGGCAGTGACATTGCCCCCGCAGTTTCTAAAAAAATAGCGACTTTATACCCTAATGATCAGGCAACTGATTTTAAATTGGGTGACATTCGTGGCGCATTTGTTGTTAAGAAAGCCATTGAAAATCACCAATGATAATCCGTTGACGATCAACTATTGAATTTTACCGCATCGGATGCAATACGTTTTTTACGCCTAACGTATAGAGTATGTGGCAGCATAAGTAATTGATTTAATAAAATAGCTAATACCAATGCAAACAACACTGCACTCGCGGTTAAAGGAATACCTAACTTAAAGTTATTAAGTGTATTTTGTAATCTGTCAAAGCGCTCTGGGGAGAACATATACAGCATTTTTTGCACTAAATTACCTTGTTCAAAAATAGCCATCCCTTTTTTTAAATCAGCAAATTGCAGTAATGTTTGTTGTTTTTGCTTTGCATCGGCTCTGACACTCGGTTCAGTGTTTGCTAAATGACGCTTTATCATTGCTTGTGTACTAGAAAAATTATATTGCTCTGCTGTATCTGCATAGCCATCAACTTGCCACTTGGTAGCATGATACAAGCCCGCTAAATGTTGTTGGTAATGATCACTCAGCTGCGGTAGTTGCAATGAAACAATAAAAGCGCAAGCAAATATTAATTTATCGAACAGGTTAACGATCATAATAATCCCTTGTGCTGCGTTTAATAAAAGTGACTACCGTTAACTATAACAGGTAGTCGCTTTAGTCTAAACACGGTGTGCTGCTGCGCTGTTAATCTGCTTGGTGAAATTGACGATGCAGGTCTTGAACTTGCTCAACAAGTGCTGGTACGGGCCCATAAACAGCAACATTAGGAGCAACCGCTTCAATGGGTAACGGATTAACCGGTGACTTAGTCATTTTGAGATCGTTAAGCCAGCTAGTTAATTGCGCAGATGAACTCACATACATAATTCGGCCTAAACCTACCCATGCATGTGCTGCTGCGCACATAGGGCAATGTTCCCCTGAGGTATACACGGTAGCCCCAGCGCGTTGCTCAGGTGTCATATTATTTGCAGCCCATCGAGCAATTTCAAACTCAGGATGACGTGTATGATCGCCACCCGCAACACGGTTGCGATCTTCCATACATACATTTCCTTTAGCATCTACAAGCACAGAGCCAAACGGTTCATCGCCTGCTTCTAACGCCTCTTTAGCTAGCGCTATGCTACGTTTTAAGTGTATTAAATCAGTTTCGTTCATAATCTTTAAAATCCTTTGACTATCACTTTTGGCTGTATTTTAGTTATGCGCTCAATTTTTATACTGCGCTAACCATAACGCTTTGATCCCTGCTTTTGCAACACGTACATCCTCACTGCCATGAGCACCGCCAACACCCACAGCCCCCACCACAGTATCGTTAATATAAATAGGGACTCCGCCATCCAGTATTAAAATGTTTTCATCCAAATAACGAAGATCTGCCGGAATAGTGCCCTCTTTTATGCCTTTTGCTATAACTGCGGTTTCTCGCTTTTGCGAATTGGCGGTATAGGCTTTTTTATAACTGGCTCTAATAGTATGAACACCTGCAAAGTGGTCACGAAGCACTGCAAGTGTTTGTCCTGATGCATCCACAACAGTAATAGAAACCGCTAAGTTATCTTTTTTAGCGGCAATAGCCGCCGCATTTACAATGCGTTGTGCCATATCACCCGTTAATTGTGCCACCATAGGAATAGTGTGCTGCTGTTGTTGATTAATAGTTACTTGAGTATCAGTTTGACCAGCAAAAGAAACGATTGATGAAAGAGAAGTAAATAGCGCAGTAAAAATAGCCCGTTTTTTCATATTGTTTTTCCACGTTTTAATTAAAAAATATAAAATACACAGACCGTATTGAGTGATAAAAGCTTTCATGTAATCACTAATTTACTTCACTATTTTCATTATGTAAGACGCATTTAATATCCATGCTAAATTTAGCTGCATTTAATAAATGATCGCCTCTTAGCAACACTGCGTAATATTTAACCGATACCTAATCAATTTAAAGGAAAGTAACATGTTTAAAAAAATAGCTTCTGTTCTGACTTTTGTATTTGCAAGTTTAACCCTTTCTACAGCAGCGCATGCCGATCACCATGGTATGAAAAAAGATATTGTTGATGTGGCTGCTGCCAATGGTTCGTTTTCAACCTTGGTTGCCGCTGTAAAAGCCGCTGGCCTAGTTGATACTTTAAAAGGTGAAGGGCCTTTTACTGTTTTTGCACCTACCGATGAGGCTTTTGCAAAACTACCCGCAGGAACCGTTGAAAATCTATTAAAGGCAGAAAATAAAGACAAGTTAGTAGCTATTCTTACTTACCATGTTGTATCGGGTAAAGTGATGGCTGCAGATGTGGTAACACTAACTAGTGCCGCCACTGTGCAAGGCCAATCTGTAAATGTAGCAACTAATAATGGCGCTGTTATGATTAATGACGCAACAGTAGTTAAGGCCGATGTAAAGGCCACTAATGGTGTTATTCATGTAATTGATACCGTTTTGTTGCCAAAAGAGTAATATCTTTCATTTCTCAGCGGAGTAAAATATCTACTCCGCTCTTTGTACCTAGCATAAAGTATTAATACCTTTTTCTAAATGCCCTCTTTAATACTAGTGATTTTTACACTATATTAAAAGATAATTAAGCGTCTGTTAATATTGAGAAAGAGTTTGTGGAAACGAATAACAATAATACCACTGTTGAAGAGAAAGCAACGGAAGAGCAAAAGAAGTTTTTCCTCGATTTACTTCCTGGGAAATTAATTGATATACAATTTAACAACCCTATTCAGGTTCGCTTTAAGCTCACTTTAATCGGTTACGACACCGGTAAATATCTAATATTAAAATACCCTGCTCAAGCAGGTAAAAACGATTACAGCGATATCTTAGTTGAAGGAAAAGGGGCTATTGTCCGTTATATCATCGAAGATGAACGCGGTGAATGTGTGGCTTTTTCAACCAGCATATTAGCGATTTCATTTCGCCCTGAACGATTAATTTATTTAGCCTACCCTAAAAAAATTGAAAGCCGCCAGTTGCGGGAAACAAGTAGACTACCGACTCATATCCCAGCTAAAATTAGTTTAAGCAAAGCTGATACCGATGCCGATAGTAAAAGCTTATTGCACGGGTTAATCATTGATATTTCACCCAGCGGGTGCCGCTTTGCAATACATGTGAGTTCTGGATTTGTTGCACTTAAAAAACGTCAAGTATTTGTGCATATCCTGTCGCCTGTAGATAATAAGTCGGTGATAATTACGTCTTATATCAGAAATAACCAAATGAAAGGTAACCGCCTAAGTGTAGGTATTGAATTTGACGCATCAGAGCAAAGTAAACTTAACACGCTACTCGAAGCGTATTCAATTGATATAGATTAAAAAAACACCACAAAAAACGAATTAAGGCTAACACCTTTATGGTTAACCTTGCTAACAGCAGTTCTATTACTCTAAAGGTTTTAAAAACCTCTCTGTTCTAGGTAAATAATAGTTATCGTGATCAAGCGATACAATCACACGCTCGGCTTTACCTAGTAGTTCATCACGTGGGATGAGCCCTATCACCCTTGAATCGGCACTATTGTCACGGTTATCACCCATGGCTAAATAGTAGTGTTCAGGAATTGTTATTTCGTCAAAGCTCGATAAACGTGATGGTGTATTGGCTACGCGGATTGAATGCTTATAACCATTTAAGTTTTCGATTTTATCTGAAGAAATCGTATTACTTAGCAAATTTGTGTAATTAAGCTTTTCGCCGTTGATTATTAGTTCATTATTTTCAAGCACAATAGTATCTCCAGGTACACCTATTACTCGCTTAATCAAACGGTTATCCGCCACCTTAGAATCAAATACAATAATATCGCCAGTTTGTGGGTCTGCCATTCTTAACAGGGATACATGCGTGAATGGTATACGTAAATCATACGCCATTTTATCGGTAAGGATTCGGTCGCCTTCTTCAATAGTCGGTTTCATTGAGCCTGTTGGTATTTCGTACCAATCGGCGACGGCACTACGAAACACACTCATTAAAATAATGAATACAATAGGGCCTGTTGATCTTTGCGGATTGGAATTTGTTCAAACAAGGGACGATTTAATCGCGGCGCGAGGTTTGTACCCTAGTGGGCTAAGTAAAAACCAAGTAACAAAGAGTTAATCGCTCCTTGGAAGAACCCTTTGGGCAATGGCTGTTTGGCATTGATGCTACGTTATCGCCTATTTATGGGGAATAACCACACCACATAGGCTCTGCCTTGCTTAAATACCAAACAGACTACTGCAAATTCAACCTTGAAAGGTTAACAGGCTCTAAGAACGATTGTTTTTCCAAAATTTATAAAGTCGCTTCATGTTTTTTCTCTGCTATAAGTTAAGTTTTTATCTGACTGTATAAACGCAGAGCCGTTCAAAGGAGTGTGTAACAAAACATGTTTAATGATAGAGACATGTATAAAACATGCCTCTAAAGATGGTTTACTGCTGATTTAACTTGTCTTTCGCTTCTTGTACTTTTGCAAAATCAAGCCCTAATTCATCAGTGGCTTCTTTAATCAAATGCGGTTGAGTCATCACTACAGCCATTAGTTGCTGAAGTTTTTCTGGTGGTATACCTAGCTCTTGCACTAATGCCATCGCCATCATCGGGTTTTGGGTAAATGCTTCAAACAACGCGGCTACTTTTTCATCACTGACGTTGTGCTCTTTTAATATTGCAATAATTGGATTCATTATTTGCCTTAATATTTTATAGTTTCACTAAATTATATGGGCGCACAGCCTAATTAACAATATTAATCCTGCTGTGCTCGTGTATGTCACTCAACCAGCAACACCACTTTACCGGAATTCTCGTTGCGCTCTAAAATAGCATGAGCCTCACTGGCTTGCTGCCATGACATGGTTTTATAAATATTAAAGTCATAGTTGTGGTTGGCAATATCATCATAAAAACGCGCTACAAAAGCATCTCTCAGAGCACGTTTAAACTCAGTACTGCGATTACGTAGCGTCGATGCATGAAACGAAATCCGTTTTTGTAATAAGCGCGCAAAGTCCACCTCTGCAAAGCGCCCGTCTAAAAATGCCAGCATAACAATCTGACAATCCATTGCGGCCACCTTGGCATTTTTATTTAAATAGCTACCAGAAACAGGATCAACAATTGCGTTTGCAGTTAGCTTATGTGATTTCATATAGTCAACAAAGTCGGTGGTTTTATAATTAATTACGTGGTCAGCCCCCAATCTTTTAGCATGTTCACATTTATCGTCCGAACCCGCGGTAATAACTACCTGCGCACCGGCACTTTTTGCCATTTGAATAGCTGCGCCACCAACACCACTGGCACCGGCATGAATAAGCGCCGTTTGCCCTGATTGTAATTTACCTAATTCAAATAGCGCACCAAAGGCAGTCAAATACACCTCACTTATGGCAGCACCTTGGGCCATAGAAATATGATCAGGTAATGCCATTAATTGCTGCGCATCCACCGCCACATATTCACTGTAAGCGCCACCAGCACATAAAGTAAAAATACGCTTACCCTGCCATTTTGGGTCTACCTCACTGCCAAGCTCACATACTGTGCCTGCACACTCCAGTCCTAAAATAGGGCTATCCCCTTCGGGAGCTGGATACTTACCTTGACGCTGCATACAATCAGCGCGGTTAACCCCAATCGCCGCCACTTTTACCAGCACTTCATTGCTATTAATCTTCGGCTTATCAGTTTGCGAAAACGCTAACTGCTGATCTTGATGTGAAATGTACTGCATAAATCTCCTCGTATCCTTGTATTGGGTTTTATTTGATTTTTCGCCACACTTCGGCTTCAACTAGCTGACCATTTTCGGTAAGAGAATGATGCCATAAGTTTCCTGCAACTTTATAATCAAAAGCCATGGTTTTACCCATCAATGATGCAATATTGCCATACTTAAAGGTCTCAATAAATTGCCCATCGGTTAATTTATACTGGCCACCACCAGCATAACTAAATTGGCCATTTTTCTCTGTGATATAGCTAAAATGTGATGCGGTTACTAATTTGACTGAAGTTATCTCTGGGGCTTTAGCAGTGACAAACCCATTTTCTACCGCATATTTTCCTTGAACAAACTCCCCGTGCCTAATAAAGGGTTCGCAAACACTGAGCATGGCAATAAAGTTAAGCCAATGAATATAACAAATTTCATAATAATCCTTATCGTGTTAACTGTGCCTTAAGAAATCAACTCAGCGTTGATTTACTGACATAGTATTAAAACGCCAACTTTGCTTATAAGGATATACATCCGGAAGCTGGCCTTGCTTAATATTTTGCTGGGTCATTTGCCAGTACTTTGCCGTAAATAAATCACTATGATAATGATTAAAATGGCTAAAGGCGCTGCTACTAGCACTAAAAAACACCTTAAATTGACTCGGAAATATATCATTTTGGTCAATATCAAAATAGCTGTGTGAGCTTAATTCTTCTAACGCGTTTTGTGTATTTGGCACGTCTCTAAAATTGCAATCGGTGAGAGGGCAAATTTCATCATAATCATAAAATACTATTCGCCCCCAACGTGTTACGCCGAAGTTTTTCATCAGCATGTCACCAGCAAAAATATTTGCACTGGCAAGCTCTTTTATCGCTTTACCATAATCAAGCATCACTTGCTGAAGTGATTTACTATTACATTGATTGATATACAGGTTGAGCGGTGTCATTTTTCGCTCAACGTAAACATGCTTTAGTATTAAGGCTTTGCCGGAAATGACTAAGCTATCGCCAATGTGTTTTTTCATTTCTATTAGCAGTTCATCACTAAAACGGCTTAAGTCAAATGCAAGGTATCTAAACTCATGAGTGTCAACTAATCGCCCTACTCTGTCAGCTTGTTTTACAAAGTTATATTTATCTTTTACTTGTTGTTTAGTTGCTGTTTTTGGGGCACTAAACTTATCTTTTATTACCTTGTATACATAATCTAGGCCGTCAATGGTAAAAACCAACATCACCATACCTGGAGTCCCTGGCGCTAAATGATACGTGTATTCCTCGGGACTACTTTTAGTGGTATCCACTTTATAACGATAAAACTCGGTTTTGGCATGTTTGATAAAACCAATCGCATTGAATAATTCAAATCGTTGTTTGTGAGGCATTAATACACTGAGGTAATCAACGTAACGGGCAGGTTGGTCGGTATCTACCATAAAATACGTGCGTGCAAAGCCAAATAATAAACTAAGTTGATCAGCCCCCATCATTACTGCATCAATTGTAAGCCCATCGGGGGTATTTAAAATAGCAATTGCAAAGGGCATATTATCGCCATTTTTGGCAATACATCGCCCTATGACATAACATGCCTTATTGCGATAAAAATGCGAGTTAGCGTATTCAATATAACCGTCATTTAGGTTTATTAATTCGTATACTTGTCGACATTGCTGTTGAGCACCTTGTGTTAACGTTGTTTGTAGCTTAGCTAAATCACAAGTTAAATCTTTAAACGGTACTCTAAACACTTGCTCATTTAATAAGGTTTTAATCGCCTGATCAAATCCTGCGGTTAAAGAAATACGACTCACAAGCCCTTCATAGGAGCGTGGCTGCCCTCGGTATTTTGCTTTTAATACAAATAAGTGAACTGTGCGAATTTTTTTATCATCCCAAATAGCGCCAAAGGTAGAATTAAAAAATGTATGCGCAATAGGCTGATTTTCATGTTCTTTTACCATTTCACCATAAATATTTTTAGCCCGTTGCCATGTTTGAGGGCAATTCAATTCATCATAAGCAATCACTCTAACCGCTTCACTTACTTGCTTTACTTGGCGTTCATACACTTGTAAGCGCTCTCGCATTGCTGCTTGCACTTCATGATACTGGCGTTGTTCAAAGCGACTTTGTGCCCCTAAGGTGATATTTAAAAATTGTGCAAACATAGCTTCAAAGCCTGCAAATACCGCTCGGGCTAATTTAGTGGCGACCATGGCTTGTATCGAATGATGTTCATAGGTTAATGGCGTGCTTGGCATGATATAGGCGCTTCTATTTTTAGCAATTATGCTGATTATTTTTTATTAGAGGTTTACACCTTAGCAAGCACACTTTAATTTAGGTAATTAATACAGCAAATAAATAAAATTGATCATATGAATATAAGAAATGTCGACCTCAATCTACTCGTCTATTTAAATGTATTAATAGATGAAAAAAGCGTATCTAAAGCAGCTAATAAACTCGCGCTTACCCAACCTGCGATGAGTAATGCGTTAAAACGTTTAAGAGATTTATTTGATGACCCTTTGCTAGTGCGTGCAGCTGGCTCTATGACTCCCACCGCCAAAGCGCTGTCGCTTAAACCTGAAATTGAAGCACTGCTTAAAATGGCCGAAGAGATCACCCAACCAAGCGAGCAATTTGACCCAGCGACTGCACATGTTACATTTCGTATTATGGCAAACGATTATTTAGAGTCGACCCTCATAGCCCCCTTTATTTGCGAGCAACTAGCTAAAAAACCGGGCATTGACTTCGATGTACTTAGCCCCAGCGATGTAAACTTACAAGATATGGAAAAAGGCACCATTGATTTGGCAATAAATCGCTTTAATGGCCTGCCGCGCTCTTTTCATCAGGCTACTGTATGGCGAGATAACTATTGTTGTTTAACCCACCCAAATAATGCTTTTTTAACGGATGCTAACTTAAATCAATATCTACAAAGCGAACATATTTGGGTTAACCGAGCAGGCTGGGGGCCAGAGCCCGCGGTGACCAATAAATCAGGTAAACAGAAATTAGGCTGGGTAGATGAAGCTTTGTGGCAATTAGAGCAAACCCGTAAAATACGTGTATTTACTCGTCATTACATGATTGCCAGCTTACTGTGTCAATCTGAGCAACTCATAGCAACGCTGCCGCGTCGTCAAGCAAAACTATTAACCAGGCACACTAATTTAGTGATTAGCCCGGTACCATTTCAAGTCGTGCCCATAGAAGTAAAAATGATTTGGAGCCCGTTATTACACCATACACCGGCGCATCAATGGCTTAGACGTGAGTTATTAGCGTTCGCAAATACAGTGGTTGATAGGTAAAACATTAAATATTGATTAAATCAATATCAGTTATTGAAAACAACAATTTCATTAATATTACACTTAGCGCTACAGTGAAGTTAAGCCAACAAACTAAGAGTAATAATTATGCAAACATCAGCAAGCTTCACACAACAAGACGGGTTATTCATTGATGCAAATTTACATCAATTCATTGAACAACAATTGTGCCCAAATACACCGCTTGAGACGGGTCACGTTTACCAGTCACTTGCCACATTAGTTGATGAATTCGGCTGTAAATGTCGTAAAAATAAACATAAAGAAAACGATATTCTCGACGTAAACACTTTATTAAGTGCCTATCAACGTAAAAGCCATCCTCATTGCCATGTTGATGCACAAACAACTGCGGCCGTATTAGATGAATACTGTTGTCAAGTACCTGCCATTATTGTAGTTGCGTTAATGGATACCCTCAGTGGCACTGTATGTGATGAGCCAAGCGCACATGAGCTTTACCACAGAGCAGCAGAGCTAACAGAGCGCCCATGCGTTCATCGTCAAGCAACTGCTAACGCTTCAGCAGCTTAAAATGCAGTCGTTTAAAAATGCTCGATAACCTTATTAGCAAACTGTTTGCAGCTTAAGGTTGTCGAGTTATGGCTTGATTGGGCCAAATCAAAAGTTACCTGCCCACTGGCAAATGTCATTTCTAAGGCGTTTTCGATTAAACATGCCGCTTCAACCCATCCCATAAATTTTAGCATTAGCACCGCGCTTAATAAGCTACTACTTGGGTTTGCCTTATCTTGACCAGCTATTCGCTCGAACGTGCCATGGGTCGGCTCAAAAAAAGCCACCTCTGTATTTAAATTGGCGGCAGGCATAATCCCTACCCCCCCCACTTGTGCACTGAGCATATCGGCTAAAAAGTCACCATTTTGATTTGTGGTAGCCACCACATCAAATTGCGCGGGATCCATTAAGCATTGCTGCAACATATTATCGGCAATCACTTCTTTAATAATCAAAGGGGGGAGATTGGTTCGTTGTATTTCAAGCCAACGCCCATTTTCATGTTCATTAGCATTGTATTCTTGTTTGGCAAGCGCAAAGCCCCAGCGTTTAAACGCTCCATCGGTAAACTTAAGAACATTACCTTTGTGCACTAACGTAAGCGACTCCCTTTCGTTTTTAAGAGCATAATTAATGGCATAGCGTATTAACCGCTCTGACCCTTCTTTAGATATATTTTTAATCCCAATACCACACTCTTGAGTAAAACGAAGCCGGGTTACCCCCATTTCTTCACACAAAAAATCGAGCATTTTTTCACTTTCAACACTCCCCGCCTGCCATTCAATTCCTGAATATACGTCTTCACTGCTATCGCGCAGTACGGTAATGTTAGTGGTAAAGGGGTCTTTTAATGGCGAGGGTAAGGCACTAAAGCCTTTTATAGTGCGCATATTAACAAATAAATCCATTTCATGGCGAAGTGCAACATTAAGAGATCGAAATCCACCGCCTAGGGGAGTGGTTAGTGGGCCTTTAATCGCAATTTTGCATTCACGCACTGCATTAATGGTTTCTTGAGGGAACCAGTCGCCATCATAAAGCTTGGCAGCTTGTTCACCATTATAAACCTGCATCCAATGTATCTTAAGTTTCTTGCCATAACAATGTTCTATGGCAGCATCCACTACTTGACGCATTACTGGCATCACATCTAAGCCAACACCATCACCGTCAATATAGGCAATAATAGGTTGTTCGGGTATATGCCACTGTCCTTGATCATCAATGTGAATATTTTCGCCATTGTCTGGCACCTTAATATGTTGATACTGCATACGTCCTCCTACAAGAGAATATATTTAAGCATGCATAACCCTACTTGTCTTCATAACAAAGCGTATAGCGGTTATTCAACGATAAAATGTAAAATTTAAGGTGCTTTTTTAACGGTTAAAATAACGTCAATCGCATTGAGTAGAGCCTCAACTTGTTGTATGTCGAAAGCGTCAGGTGAAGACTTTAAGTTTGTTTCAAAATCAACAGCCTGTTTATACAACGCTTGACACTCAAACATTCCAGCCGTTCCTTTGATCATATGCACGCTGCGTGCAAAACCCGTTATATCACCCTGCTTAAATTGAGACACTAACGTGTCTTTTTGTTTATTTAACCCTTTAATATATTCTTGCTTGAGTAGTGCAAACTCCTCATCGGGTAGCTTAATGTTTTCGCATATATCAATATCAAGGTAACTTGCAATTTTACTACTAAAACAGCTTCTATCTATAGGTTTGGCAATATGATCAGTAAAACCTTGTTTTAAATAGCGATCAATTTCATGCTTCATCGTGTTAGCAGTGAGCGCCACAATGGGTGTTGTTACCCCTGTTGCTTGTATAATCTTAATTGCTTGCTCACCATCCATAATTGGCATTTGAATATCTAATAAAATTAAGTCGAAGCTTTCATCCATCGCTGCTTGCGCTGCATCTCGACCATTTTCAACAGCTACAACGGTTAACCCCATCCGCTCTAAAATTCGCTTAATAAGCTGACGATTTTCTGGATGGTCTTCAGCCACAAGTACTCTACCCACTAAATTTCGCTGACTATTATTTAAAAATAGCTCTTTGGTTTGTGGTTTACGTATATCGTCAAATGCGTTAACCCATTGCGTATGTTCGGTTGTATTTAACTCCATAGTAAAGCAAAACTCGCTACCCCTACCTACCACAGAAAATACAGTAATATCGCCATTTAGTTTATTTGCTAAGCTTTTTGATATATTTAAGCCAAGTCCAGTACCACCGTATTTACGAGAAATTGACGAGTCAGCTTGGTGAAAGGGAGTAAATAGGTCTTTTTGCTCGCTTTCGGTCATACCAATACCGGTGTCTTCAACTTTAATTATTAGTTGCTTTTGATTGCAACTCACCGTCAGCATTATGTAGCCCTGGGTAGTAAATTTAAGTGCATTGGTTGCTAAATTTAATAATATTTGCCTAAGTCGAGTTGGATCTGAGACTATCCAATCTGGTAATGGAAATTGATAATCAACTTTGAATTTTAAGCCTTTATCGCGGATTTGCTTTCCTAGTAATGATTCAATTTCAGCAATAGTGGCAAACAAATCCGTTTCAACTAATTCTATCTCTAAACGGTTAGCCTCAATTTTCGACATATCCAAAATATCGTTAATTAGCCCAAGTACATGACGACTGTTTTGCAAAATCACCCTGATCCCATGATTTCTTTCATGAGGCTGTATATCACCTAAAATTATCCCATCAGCATAACCAATAATGGATGTCATTGGGGTGCGGATCTCATGGCTCATGTTAGCTAAAAATCGACTTTTAGCTTCACTTGCATCACGAAGCTCCTCCGCCAATTGTTGTAACTCTTGGGTGCGCAGCTTAACCTTGTGTTCCAAATTTTTAGTCAATTCAACATTCTGATGATGCAAAATACTGAATTTATTTGCGACAGCAAAAGCAAGTAATACCGCATCGAGCGCTGTGCCAATAAGCCCAAGTAAATAGAGATCCATTTTTATTGGCTCAATAATTCCTAGATTAGTTAAATTGCCAACCATATTAGGAATGGCCATAGCCAAATAGGCGAGAACAAAATAGCGAGCCGGCTTAAAGCCACTGATCCAGCTTCGTATACCAACAACCATACCTAAAGATAAAGTTGCCCCTGTTACTAAAGTGGCCCAAGTAAAGCCAAAACCAGGCCAAACCATTGCAAAAGGTGCGCCTGCTGTGGCAACAATGCCTAGGTAGATTGATAATCGAGATAACTTAGGAGACGTGTCTTTTAATTTAAGTAAGCTGTTAAAAAATAAAATATTTGTGATGGGAATTAAAGTAAAACCTAACCAATGAAAATGGGCATTGTAAAAACCAAAAATTTGATCCGGTATATGAAAAAACTGACTCCAAGCCAACACCCAGCATGCTGTGAACATGGCGTAGTACAAATGGGTTTTATCTCTATCACCCAAGTAAATAAGAAAGTTATATAAACCTAACGCAATACCAACCCCAAAGCACAGCAACATAATCATGTTGTCTGAGGTTTTTCTTACAAAAAAATCGTCATAAGATGAAAGCACTAATTTTGGGGGAGTATAAAAGTATTCACTTTGAAATTTTGCAATTAACACATAGGAGCCATCAGGCGTAAGCTTCACTTTATTACCATAGTGAAATGCAAACTCATTGGGATAAAGCCCCCCAGTTACATACTCCTTTATTGGCTCATCAAAGGTCGACATATCATAGATACGGGTTTCGATTTTTGAAAGTAGCGTGTTATACGGATAGAGCACCAGTTCATTTAAGTCAGTTTTATTTTCAAGTGCTATAACAAACCAAAAACTACCACCAAAAAAAGACGTTCTTGATTGTGGCTGTTTATTTTCAAGCCACGTTTCAATTTCAGTATGGTTTCGGGGGAAAGCCCCATCCGTTCCCTGAAATACATGACCTTGACGGAGTAAATCAGTATCTTGTTGTTTTAAAGTATACGTAAAAGGAGCAAGTGTATCTGCCTGCGCTAAGTTGCTAAAGCACAAAAATACACAATATAAAAATAGCTTTAGAACTGCCTTCATTGGCATACTTGGCACCTTAATTTAAAAACTGAAATTAAAACTGATAACTAACATCCAAACCAAAACGCCTGCCTTCACCTTTAAAGTCTTCAAGCATGCCTAGGAAAGAGCTTAAATCAAATTTTAAGTGACTATATTGCGTACCAAAAAGGTTTTTCCCCCAAATAGCAATCGCCCAGTTATCATGTTGATAATGTATGTTTGCGTTAAAAATACTATAGCCATCTTGCATCGCATAAGGGTTTTGATTCTGATCAAAATAATAGTCGGATTGATAATCAACTAATAATTGCGTTGTTAGTGGGTGATTAGCCAGCACGTGCGTGTATTCAATGCCTGCACTGAGATTCCATTTTGAGGTAAATGGTAAGCGATTATCAGTTAATGCGTTACCTAAAGGATCAACATATTCTTCAAACTCTGCATGGGGTATATAACCCATAGCAAACTTAACATTCAAATCATCGGTCATCCAATACTCAAAATCTGCCTCTAGGCCATATATAGTCGAGTCAGCCACATTTTCTAATAATTGAATAGGCGGGCTCTGTTCAGATACTGAAGGCTGATTCATAAACACTTGTTGATCATTATAATCATAATAAAAAACAGCCCAATTAAATCGCATGCCCAACTGTGGCCACCAAGACTTTGAGCCAATTTCATGTGAGTTCAATCGTTCTTTTTGATAATCAGCAAGCTGTGCTTGTTCAACTGATGATAAAAACCCACCGTTATAGCCTCCGCTTTTCGCGCCATTAGCAAATCGATAATAAGCATAGGTTGCATCATCCAGCTTAACGTTCACACCCAACTGACCAGAAATGCCATTGTCTGACTGCTCTCCCTGAACACGATAAAATGGCACCTTAACTCCGGTTAAATCGTTCGGATCTAAAATAATATTAAGCTGAGACGTTGAGTCGTAATCTAAAGACTCATAAGAATAACGAAGCCCAGCGGTAATTAGCCAATCTTGATTTAATTGATAGTCAAGTTGCGAAAACGCTGCAACACTCTTTGTTTTTATATTATTGTCATAGAAAAAAGTAGCGGTTAAATCTGTCGGTAAAATGCCTCGATAATCTCGTAAAATATCATTTACATTATCTTAAATAATAGACTCATCAGCATAGTAAATTCCCGTTGTAAGAAAATGCTCTGCGAGCTGAGATTGCAACCGAAATTCCTGCGTTACTAAATCAGTATTTAAACCTAAATTACCTTCACATAACCGTGCTGGAGAGCCATCACAGTTAAAGGCATGATCACGCTTTAACTTGTTATAGCTAGTTAGTGAAATAAGCTCATTGTGTGAGTCCAACTGCCAATTTACATGGGCACTAATCCCCTTACCATCGGTTTTATGTGGCGAATTATTATTAACGCTTACAGTATAAAAATCATCACTGCCATCATTAAATCCAAAGTTATCAAAACAGTTGGTTGAACCTGCTTGTGCTGGCGAGCACCGCTCTCCAGTCAGCGGATTAGCAATAACTCCAATACTGCCAACAGGCTGAACTATGCCATCCCAATCGGAAATATGCCCTTTTATCAACAACTGCACAGTGTCAAAGTCAGCTAAAAAAGATACTCGACCATTTGTTTGCCGCATGCCCGCTGTTGGTGAATCAGCAAAAATATTGTTTGTAGAATAATCATAATTTTGATGGTTTAGCGCAACACGAACGGCTGTGTCTTCTCCAATAGCCGAATTAAACATAGCATCAACACTGGTTGCATTATTATTAGCAACACCTGTACTTAAATAACCACTTTGTTCAAACTCAGGGCGTTTAGAGCGGATTAAAATAGCCCCACCAGTGGAATTACGACCAAATAAAGTTCCTTGAGGGCCGCGCAAAATGTCAATCTGCTCAATATCAAATAAGTTAACAATTTGGTTACTGGCAGAGCCCACTGCTATTTCATCAACATACATAGCCACCGGCGATGTATTCGCGGTGTTGTAATCAACTAGCCCTACGCCACGAATATTAACTGCTGGCGGTGTACCTTCCGCCGCGTTTTGACTAATTTTTAAATTAGGGGCAAATACAGATAACTCAGTCGAATCTTTAACGTGTTGCGCTTTGAGATCCCCCCCTTTTATTGTGCTTACAGAAATGCCGACTTCTTCAATTTTTTGCGCTCTTTTTTGCGCATAAACCTCGATGATTTCCATATTCGGTTGGTCATCATTTCCACCCTCTACAACTACTTTTGCCTGCAGTGGCAGTAAAAAGCCTGGTAAGCATACCAACCATAGGTTTTTATTAAGAAGCTTGCCTTTATTTTTCATTTCACGTGACCTTTACGCTTAACAAATGTAAACAATATGTTTAAGTACATACTAATCAACCAATTAAACTGTGCTGTAAAAATATTTTAATTTTTAATGGCTACAAATGTATTTTTCCAGCATTTGCGTGGATACTGCGCAAACATAGCAAATTAATATTTAAAGATAGCCTCAGGTTAGGATTATAGGAAAAGACAGACTGCCTACATGAAAGTTTTATACTATTCAAAGTATTTTAATAAATTGCTTGCAAAGAAAAATGTTGTGACGTAATATTGCTGCTTGGCTATAAAAAGCCCTAGCGGTTAACCTCTTTACCCTGATCCAGTAAGCCCCGCAAAACGTATATTCAAAAGCTAAGTTATTGTACGGCGAGAACCCCTATTAATACCTTGATGATTTATTTTAATATCATCGTAAAAGTGTCATAAAGATCGTCAACACTGTAATGAAGCTAAACACAATGTGATTATTTATCATCTGTAATGTGCTTTAAGAAAAAGCCCAGAATAAATAACAAAAATAAAGTGAGTTTTATTATGTCATACAAATATAACGGATCTATGATCCAAATAGCACATCCAGTGCAATCAATTTCGGTTAACAAACATCGTGTAATCTTTAGTGATACACAGGGTTTGAAAAATGCGTTGTTTCAAAAAGCAAGCGATGCACGTCAATTTGTAAAATGGCTGAAAGCCAGCTAGTTATTCATAAGTTAAACACTTATAAATAAATTTAAAATGCCAGCATAAAGCTGGCATTTTACTTTTTGGGATATTATTGACTACACTTAAATTCATGTTTAATTATTCGTTGTAGTGTAAATGCAGTTTTCGTGGTTAATACTATTCGTCTGTGTATTTTTTGAGCACAACGTGTGATGCCAGAACAATAAAATGGTTAACGCATGACTTTGCGCCCTATTACATTTTAAGCGGTCCGGATAAATCTCAGGGACGTGATGAAAGTATTATTTCGCTGTTAGAGCAACAACTCCCGCATATTAACTTTGAACGAGTCATTATCCCCTCTGGTAAAGTCATTCAGGAACTTGCAAACCAGCAATCTAATGCTTGTGCATTATCACTTTATAAAAACAAATACCGAGAAGAGCGTGTTTATTTCACGCATCAAAGCTCTACAGCAGGTCTTTCTCCCTCTATTGCCATGCATCAAAAGCTGAGTGCTGCGCTAGATATCGAAAGCAGTGAGTCGGTGTCATTAACTCATTTATTAGTGAAAAAACAACTCACCTTAGGTGTATCGATGAATCGCTCATACGGCAGCGAGATTGATAAAATAATTAATACCACACCTAATACAAACATCGTTATTAGACCCACTCGCGATACCCTGAGTACATTAACTTATATGCTTAATTTAGAGCGAATTGATATTTTGCTAGGTTATCCCAGTGAGCATTATTACTTAGCAAAAACGATGGGGTTTACTGATAATTTAACGCAGCGTATGCTAACAGAAGCACCAAAAATTAGTTACGGTTATATTGGCTGCACTAAAAACGAGCAAGGCGCAGAAGATATTGCCACACTCAATCAGCAACTAAAAATGCTTAAACAAACTAAAGAATATAAGCAGGTATTAACTCGGTGGCTGCCGAATGATTTAAAGCCAAAACTGACTCTACATTTACAGTAAAAAGCTAAGCGAGATCGCGCTTAGCTTTAACTATAAAACGGTATTATTGACGAATACCTTCAATAAATAACCCAATATCAACATGCGTTGACGCAGGGCCTAAGTCGTAATCAATACCATAGTCGGCCAACTTTAAGCTGGTTTCACCTTCAAAACCAACACGGTAACCACCCCATGGATCTTGACCTTCACCAATTTTATCTATTTCAAAGCTAATTGTCTTTGTAACGCCATGAAGGGTAAACTCACCGGTTACTGTCGCTTCTTCACCGTCTTGATCAAACTTAATGGCAGTGCTTTTAAAGCTAGCCTGTGGGTATTTGCTTACGTTTAAAAAGTCACCACCGCGTAAGTGTTTATCTCGTTCGGCATGGTTTGAATCTAGGCTTGCTGTGTCGATATTTACACTAATTTGAGATGCGTTTGGGTTCTTAGCGTCGTAGTTAAACTGTCCATCAAAGGTGTTAAAGCGCCCATGCAACCAACTGTAACCTAAATGTTTAATTTTAAAATTAACAAAGGCATGTGCTCCTTTGGTATCAATAACATAATCTGCAGCATTGGCATGGGTAGCCGTCATAAACATCGCTGCTGATAACGCTGAAGTTAATAATAACTTTTTCATTTTAAGCTTCCTTTTGTAATTTGATCATTCTAATTAATGTTTTATCTTTATCAATAAAGTGGTGTTTTAACGCACCCAAAATATGCAGCACCACAAACCCTATCAGTAAGCATGCGCTGTAATAATGAATCTGCCCTGCTATATCCGCCTGGGAATCAAAGGTAAAGTCGATGGCTTTCACATAAAACAAGCCAAACACTTCGATTGGTCGTCCATCAGCAGTAGAAATTAAGTATCCAGACACCATAATGATCACTAAAAACAAATACATTAAAATATGTGCCGTTTGCGCGAGCTGGTTTAATTGTGTGTTGGTACCAATAGGGCTAGGTTTTACATTAAATCGACGCCATAACAGTCTAAAAACAAATACAGCGGCTAAACTTAGCCCTATGCTTTTATGTAAATCTAATGAGCCTTTGTACCAGCTATCGTAGTAAGTTAGCTCAACCATATATAAACCTAAACCAAACAAACCAAAGATGGTCAGCGCCATTAGCCAGTGTAAAAGTATAGCCACTAAGCCATAACCGGTTTTTGAGTTTTTAAACATTGCCTATTGCCAATCCCTAATCTAGTAATAGCATTACGATATAATGGATAACTGGCGATTAAAATAGCATATGCAAACACTCACCGTGCGTATACGCACAGTAAAGACAGTAAATTTAGTATAATTGCAATAAATCTAAGGAAGGTTAACTTTCTGCTGACTCGTTAAGAGACACATATACTTGGCTATCAGACTCAACTTGCAAGCACGCAATTAAGCCCTCTTTGATTAGTTCTAACATCGCGATAAAACTAACAACAACCCCACTACGCCCCTCTTCAAAGGTAAACAATTGAGTAAACGCAACGGGCGCTTTTGCTTGGGATAAAGTGTGTAAAATTAAACTCATACGTTCACGAGTTGACAGGGTTTCTGCACTAATTAAATGATGCTCAAATGTTTTAGCACGTGCCATTACGTCGCTTAGCGCTAACAATAGATCTTTGATTGCCAGTTCGGGTAAGGGTTGGTTTTTTTCTTCTAACTCTGGGAAAGTTGCATTGGCGATAAATATATCGCGACCAACGCGGGGTAAAGTATCTATATTTTCGGCCGCTTTTTTAAATTGTTCGTACTCTTGTAGACGTTTTATAAGTTCGGCGCGGGGATCTTCCTCTTCTTCTAATTCTTCATGCACAGGCAGTAACAACCGCGACTTAATCTGCGCCAGCAATGCTGCCATTACAAGATATTCGCCAGCAAGTTCTAACTGAAACTCACTCATCATTTCTACATATTTTACATACTGCTCAGTAATGCTAAATATAGATAATTCGAGAACATCTAACTTGTGCTTTTTAATTAAATAAAGCAACAGATCTAACGGGCCTTCAAAAGTTTCTAAAATAACTTCAAGCGCATCAGGGGGAATATATAAATCTTCAGGCTTATCAACAACGGCTTTACCATGCAAAAATGCCAGTGGCAGCTTTTGCTGCACTAGCCTCTCTGTAGGTATTAACGAAACCGTCTCAGGCTGTTTCATTGTTATTCAAATGGAGCCGTATCACCGCAGCCGACACGTAAAATTTGAATATCGTCTTCTGATAAATCAATTACCGTGGTTGCTTGCTCTGTGAGGTATCCGCCGTGAATAATTAAATCGACATGCTTATCTAGGCGCTCCAAAATGTCATCTGGATCCGCTTGCGTGTATTCATCACCCGGCAAAATAAGTGAGCATGACATTAATGGCTCACCCAATTCAGCAAGCAACGCACAGGCAATTGGGTGTTCAATAACACGAATACCTATGGTTTTTTTCTTATCGTTTAATAAGCGTTTAGGTACTTCTTTTGTGCCTTTAAAAATAAACGTATAAGGCCCCGGGGTATTATTTTTGATCAGCCTAAACATTTGGTTATCTACCCGAGCATAAGTAGAAAGCTCAGATAAATCGCGGCATACTAAAGTAAAATTATGGTGTTTTTCAATGCCGCGAATACGCTCTATGCGCTCTTTAGCTTGTTTGTTACCTAAATTACAGCCAATCGCATATCCCGAATCTGTTGGGTACACAACTACGCCGCCTTGCTTAATAATATCAACAGCTTGAGAGATTAGTCTAGGCTGTGGGTTATCCGGATGTATATGAAATAATTGACTCATAATGCAACTCCTTCGTGCTTTTCCCATGTTTGCCAAACCCCTTGGCAATCTTTAGGTAAGTATAAATTTTTTCCAAGTTCTAAATAACTAGTCGGAAAATGAAAATCAGAGCCTTGAGAGCAAAGCAAATCGTATTCTTGACTCAATAAGCCTAAAAACTGACGCTCACTCGGGGCCTGTTGCGGTTGGGCAACTTCCATTGCGTCACCGCCCACTGATTTAAATTCCACGAGTAGTTTACGCAACCATTTATTCGACATTTTATAGCTACTTGGGTGCGCTAAAACAGCCACTCCACCGGCGGCATGAATCGCTTTAATTGCCGTTTGCATATCACACCAGTTACTCGGTACGTAACCGGTTTTTCCTCGCCCTAAGTACTTTTTAAATACCCCAGGAAAGTTTTTAGCCACACCTCGCGCAATTAAGGCTCGGGCAAAGTGAGCGCGAGTAATTTGCGCATTTTCAGCCAGCTCGCGGGCTTGTTGATAAATACCTTCAAAGCCATTTTTAGTTAATCGGTGGCCTATTTCAATTGCACGGGTTTCGCGCTTTTGCTGTTGCTCGGTGAGTAATGTATGCAAAGTGCTATCATTGGTATCAATATTTAGCCCAACAATATGAATTTCAAAACTCTCCCATTTAGTTGATATTTCAACCCCATTAATCAGTTTAAGCGGCAAGTTTTCGCGTTTGATAAAAGCCTGCGCAGGCTCAATTGCCGCCACAGTGTCGTGGTCGGTAATGGCAAATACATCAATTTTTTTATCGACTGCTCGCGCTAATAATTCCTCAACCGTTAAGTGTCCGTCTGAGTGCGTTGTATGGCTATGTAAGTCGTATTTTATCAAATGAAAACTACTTTAATTAATGGTTTAAGGGTGTTTCACACAGTATAACAAGTTTTTTAACGAAATTGTTTTAAATAAACACTTGACACAAAAGCAGTTGATACGTTTTACTGTAGCCACTTTTAGACATTAAAGAATAAATAACAATGAAAAATACAATTCAAAACATCATCTGGTGGTGGCACTCTTAAAACAAAGGGTGATGAATTGTCGTGTCTAAACAAAAAATTCTAACCCGCTACCATGCGGGTTTTTTTATCACTAAATTTTGCAATACAAGATTAACAGGAATTAAAAACATGAATAACGTAAACACTCTTACACATCATTGGTGGTGGCGCCTGGCATAGCGGGACGGTAATGGTCTATCTATAATTTAGACATCGTTATTCAAACCCCGCACTGCTTAGCATTGCGGGGTTTTATTTTTTTAGGGGATGAGGTTTGATTTTTAGTCATATAACAACAACACCAGGTGAAGTGACCAGCATAACGCAAGTAAGAGACTACATAAGTAGCCCACTTGCCTTGTATGCGGCACTTGATAAACCTAACTCACTATTGCTTGAATCTGCAGAGATAGATTCAAAAGATAGCGTAAAAAGCTTAATACTGGTTGATTGTGCATTACGTATTGTTTGCCAAGGCAACCAAGTGAGCATCAGTGCACAATCAAACAACGGCCAACAACTACTTAACTATTTGCAAGCTAATGTACAAAACTGCGCTTCACAGTTAACCGATACCACACTCACACTTGAGTATCACCCAGCCGATGACACCATTGACCAAGCTAGCAAACTGATAGCAGATAACGCTTTTAGTGCACTACGCACTTGTTTAAATAGTATTAAAAGCACCACTGACAATCCGTTCTCAGTGTTTTTAGGCGGCGTATTTGCCTACGACATGGTGGCTAACTTTGAACAACTAACCGATGTACCCGACGGTGAAAACACCTGTCCAGACTACGTATTTTATTTAGCAGAAACACTGGTTGTTATTGATCACCAAAAACAAACAACCGAGTTAATTGGCAATGTGTTTAATGGCCCAGATGTTCACGCAAACTGTTTTGAAGTGGGCAAACAATTAGAGCGCCTAAATACATTGTGTGACCACGCCGCAGACTTTAGTGCCCCAAGTCAAACGGGTGATTGCCCTGTAAATGTTGATATTAGTGATGAGCAATACTGCCAGCAAGTGATTAAGCTTAAACAACACATAGTTGATGGCGATATCTTTCAAGTGGTGCCCTCTCGCACTTTCTCATTGCCGTGCCCTGACTCATTACATGCTTATAGCCAGCTTAAAAAGCAAAACCCTAGCCCGTACATGTTTTACATGCGTGATGAAGAGTTCTCATTATTTGGCGCATCCCCAGAGTCTGCGCTTAAATATGAGGTTCAATCTCAACAAGTTGAGGTTTATCCGATTGCAGGTACTCGTCCACGGGGCAAGTTTGCAAATGGGCAAATTAATCCTGATTTAGATAGCCGTATTGAACTTGAACTCAGAAACGATCAAAAAGAACGAGCTGAGCATTTAATGCTGGTTGATTTAGCGCGTAACGACGTGGCTCGTATTAGCGTGCCTGGTACTCGCCATGCAAAAGAGCTATTAAAAGTAGACCGTTATTCACAAGTAATGCATTTAGTATCACGCGTAGTTGGAACATTAAAACCAGAACTAGATGCCCTGCATGCTTATCAAGCCTGTATGAACATGGGTACCTTAGTGGGTGCACCCAAAGTACGTGCGGCAGAATTAGTGCGTAAAACAGAAGGCAAACGTCGCGGTAGCTATGGTGGCGCGGTTGGTTATTTAACCGGTGACGGTGCCATGGACAGCTGTATTGTTATTCGTGCCGCCTTTGTTAAAAATAATATTGCGTATGTGCAAGCCGGTGCTGGGGTTGTATTCGATTCAGATCCAATGTCAGAGGCAAACGAAACGCGCGCTAAAGCCCAAGCGGTGATCACCGCGATTAAATCGACGTATAAGGCAGTATAAAATGAGTGAAGCACACCCTATTAAAATTTACTTTTTAGATAACTTTGACTCATTTAGCTACAACCTTGTTGATGAGCTAACAATGCTAGGTTCTGAGTTAGTGGTTTACCGAAACAACATTAGCGCAGAGGTCATATTCGACAAAATGCAGGCAGAGCGTGGACAAGTACTGCTGGTATTATCACCAGGCCCTGGTGCGCCTAGCGATGCAGGCTGCCTTATGGAGTTAATTAACCTGTGTAAGGGCCAGTTTCCAATGCTAGGTATTTGTTTAGGCCAACAAGCGCTAACACAAAGCTATGGCGGAGTAATCGGTCACGCTGGTGAAACCGTACATGGTAAGTCATCAATTATAAATTTAAATGATCACCCTGTATTTTACGGCATGGGTAGCACTATACCGGTGGCACGTTATCACTCATTAATGGCAACAAAAGTACCTGATAGCTTAGCTGTTATTGCCAAGTATCAAGATATACCAATGGCTATTTATCATCATCAAGACAATGCACTGGGCTATCAATTCCACCCAGAGTCTATTTTAACGCCCAATGGCGCAATGCTACTGCAACAAAGCGTTGCTTATTTAACACGTGCGAAATAAAAGGAACATTATGACTAATCAATTACACAGCCCGCTTAATGTTCAACACGCTATTGAGCATATTATTGCAAAGCAGTCACTGAGTTACGCGCAAGCAAAAGCGCTATTTGACCAAATTATGCAAGGCAATATGAGCGATATTGAACTCTCTGCGTTACTAATTGGCCTTAAAATGAAAGGTGAAGTAAGCGATGAGATTGCCGGTGCAGCCGCTTCAATGCGTGAAAATGCCGTTCCCTTTATCACTAATAAAACGCAACTTGCTGATAGTTGCGGTACTGGTGGCGATGGTTCAAACACTATAAATATTAGTACCACCGCCGCGATTGTAGCGGCAGCAGCTGGTATTAATATGGTAAAACATGGCAATCGCAGCGTGTCGAGTAATTCAGGGTCTGCTGATTTACTCAAAGCACTGGGGATCAATATCGATATGACTCCCACACAAGCGGCTAAATGCCTTGAACATACAAATTTTACCTTTTTATTTGCACCGCACTATCACAGCGGCGTGCGTCATGCGATGAACGTGCGTACCAGTTTAAAAACCCGAACTATTTTTAATATTCTTGGGCCACTGGCTAATCCAGCCGCTCCTGAGGTGCAATTACTGGGCGTGTACGATGAGTCTTTATGCATGCCTATGGCACAAACGCTTAATACTCTAGGCACTAAACGCGCTATGATAGTACACGGCTCCGGTACTGACGAAATCGCCTTACATGGCTCAACACAGGTTGTAGAGCTTAATAATGGCAAAATCACCCAGTACACACTCAACCCAAGTGATTTTGACCTTGCAAACTATTCACTTGAACAATTAGCCGGTGAAGGCCCACAATACAACGCAAACGCCAGCCTTGCTATTTTACAAGGTAAAGGCACTGAGGCACACAACGCCGCTATTGTTGTTAATGTAGCCGCATTGCTGTACTTAACAGGCCAAGCACAATCGTTAAAACAAGGTGCGCAAATCACACACTCTTTATTACGTTCAGGCAAGGCCATGGACACACTAAATGCAATTGTTGAGGTAAGTCATGGCTAATGTATTAGATAAAATTATTGCTGATAAAAAAATAGAACTCATTGAGCGCAAAGCAGCGCGCCCACTTGAGAGCTTTAAGCATCAAGCTAAACCCACCACACGTAGATTTTATCAAGCGTTAGCGGCACCTGGCACACAGTTTATTTTAGAATGCAAAAAAGCATCGCCCTCTAAGGGGTTGATTCGTCAGCCATTTGATTTAACAGAAATCACCCAAGCGTATAAGCAATATGCCACTTGTATGAGTGTACTAACTGACGAAAAGTACTTTCAAGGCAGTTTTGATTACCTTGAATTTGTGCGCAGCCAAGTAGAACAGCCGCTTATTTGTAAAGACTTTTTTATTGATGAGTACCAAGTTTATATGGCACGTATATATGGCGGCGACGCTATTTTACTGATGCTATCAGTGCTTGACGATCAGCAATACAAAGCACTGCATGCCGTTGCCGACTCGTTAAATATGTCGGTGCTAACTGAAGTAAGTAACGAAGCAGAAGTGCACCGTGCGCTGGCACTTGATGCGCAAATAATTGGCATCAATAATCGCGATTTGCGCGACTTAAGCACCGACTTAGCCACTACAGAACGACTACGTAAGCTTATTCCTAGTAATAAAGTGGTTATTTCTGAGTCAGGTATTTACACCCATCAAGATGTAAAACGCTTAGCCCCTTTATGCAATGGCTTTTTAATTGGCAGCTCATTAATGGCTGAAGCTGATTTATTACAAGCATGCCGCCGCGTAATATTAGGCGAGAACAAAGTGTGCGGCTTAACCCGTAATCAAGACGCTATGGCAGCCTATAACAATGGCGCTGTGTATGGCGGGCTGATTTTTTACCCTAAATCCCCCCGCTTTGTCGATTTGGATTGCGCCAAAGAAATCAGCCAAAGTGCGCCTTTAAAATTTGTCGGTGTATTTGTTAATGCCGCTATATCTGACGTGGCTGAACACGTTAAACAACTTAAATTATCAGCCGTTCAATTACATGGCCAAGAAGATGAACAATACATTGCGTCGTTACGTAATGAATTACCACGTAATTGTGAAATTTGGAAAGCACAGTCGATAAAAGATGTTTTACCACAACCTATTGCAGGCGCAGATCGCCATTTATACGACACCCACAGTGATTCACAGGCTGGCGGCACAGGCAAAACATTCGATTGGTCAGTGCTTCGCGATGCTACGACCCCATTTATGCTTGCTGGCGGCTTAAACCCAGACAATATTAGCGATGCACTTTTTCAAGGTGCTCTTGGACTTGATTTAAATTCAGGTGTTGAAGAGTCTCCAGGGAAAAAGTGTGCAAACAAACTACATCATGCTTTTACAAGTATCAGAAATTATTGAGGTTAAAATGCAAAATCCAGCTTATTTTGGCGAGTTTGGCGGTATGTTTGTACCGGAACTGCTTGTCCCTGCGCTTAAGCAGTTAGAAAACGAATTTAATAAAGCACAAAAAGATCCTGAGTTTCAGGCAGAGCTAAGTAAATTACTTAACGAGTATGCGGGTCGCCCTACGCCGCTTACGCTAACGCGTAACTTAGTTAAAAACCCTAAAGTTAAACTGTACTTAAAGCGTGAAGATTTACTCCACGGTGGTGCGCACAAAACAAACCAAGTATTAGGCCAAGCACTGCTTACCAAACGCATGGGTAAAAAAGAAGTCATAGCAGAAACCGGCGCCGGCCAACATGGTGTAGCCACTGCACTTGCCTGTGCATTGCTTGGCTTAAAATGCCGTATTTACATGGGTGTAAAAGATGTTGAACGCCAGCAGCCAAACGTATTTAGAATGAAACTCATGGGCGCTGAAGTTATTCCAGTAACGGCAGGCTCGGGCACATTAAAAGATGCGGTTAATGAAGCATTACGTGACTGGTCAGCAAATTATCAAGACGCTCATTACCTTTTAGGTACAGCCGCGGGTCCTCACCCATTCCCGACTATTGTACGTGAATATCAAAAAATAATTGGTGAAGAAGCAAAACAACAAGTACTTAAAGCCGAAGGCCGTTTGCCTGATGCGGTTATTGCGTGTGTAGGCGGTGGGTCAAACGCCATTGGTATGTTTACCGATTTTATTGATGAGCCAAGCGTTAAGCTTATTGGCGTTGAACCTGCAGGTAAAGGGTTAGACACGCACGAGCATGGCGCAACCATCTGTAAGGGAACAAAAGGTATTTTGCACGGTACTTACACTTATATTATGCAAAATACAGATGGTCAAATTGAAGAGTCTTACTCTGTATCAGCGGGACTAGATTACCCTGCTGTAGGGCCACAACATGCCTTTTTACACGAAACGGGCCGTGCTCAATATGTAGGTATTACCGACACCAAAGCACTTGATGCCTTTCAAGCATTGGCTAAACACGAAGGGATTATTCCTGCGCTTGAATCAAGTCATGCGCTAGCCTACGCCCTCGAATATGCAGAAGAGCAAACGCAGGACAGTATTATTGTTATTAATTTAAGTGGTCGTGGCGATAAAGATTTAGCCCATGTACACAAGGTATTATCAGAGGAAGGTCAACTATGAGCCAAGTAAAAACTGACCGTTACGGACAAATGTTTGCCGCACTAAAAGAGCAAAACCAAGGTGCGTTTGTACCGTTTGTGACCATTGGCGATCCGGGTAAAGCGCAAAGCATCGAAATTATTAAAAGCTTAATTGATGGCGGCGCTGACGGGCTTGAATTAGGTATTCCGTTTTCCGACCCGATTGCCGATGGCCCTGTTATTCAAAAGGCCAATATTCGTGCTTTAGATGTACAAATTAATACACAAGATTGTTTTGATATTATTAAAGAAATACGCCAGTACAATGCCGATATTCCAATTGGCTTATTGTTGTATTCAAACTTAATATTTAAACGTGGCTTAGAAAAATTTTACACTGATGCAAAAGCAGTAGGCGTTGACTCTATTTTGGTGGCTGATGTGCCATTGCACGAGTCGAAAATGTTTAGAAAAGCCGCCATGGCCAATGGTATAGACCCAATTTTTATCGCCACGCCGAACGCCAGTGACGATACGCTACGTGAGTGTGCATCGTACGGTCGCGGCTATACCTACTTACTGTCTCGTGCAGGGGTAACAGGCACCGATACTAAAGCACAAATGCCTGCAACCCATGTGGTTACACGCCTGCAAGAGTACCACAGTGCGCCTGCATTATTAGGTTTTGGTATTTCAACACCTGATGATGTAAAAGCCGCGCTTAAAGCCGGTGCTGCGGGGGCAATTTCAGGCTCTGCAGTCGTAAAAATCATTGAAGCAAACTTAAATGATTTAGATGCAATGACCACACAATTAAAAACATTTGTAAGTGAGATGAAAGCCGCAACAGCGCTTTAATCAACGATTTTTAATCACTAAAAAAGGGCATTTAATATGCCCTTTTTTGTTTTGAAGTGCTAACTTAATGCGCTTGATGCTTACCCTCAAGGATCTCTTCAATAAATTTAGCATTAAACGCGTCTAAATCTGCAGGGCTGCGGCTAGTCACTAAGCCTTGATCAACACAAACCTCTTGGTCAACCCAGTTAGCACCCGCATTAATTAAATCGCTTTTAATACTAGGATACGAAGTAACCTTTTTGTCTCTGAGCTTATTAATTTCAGCCAGTAACCACGGCGCATGACATATAGCGGCAACGGGTTTGTTTTTCTTTGCCCCAAAAAAGCCGTCTACAAATGCCTTAGCGTCCGAGTCTTGGCGTAAGCTATCGGGGTTAAACAAACCACCTGGCAGTAAAAGCGCATCGTAATCAGCGGCATTTGCATTGGCAGCTAATTTATCAACGGTTACTTTTTCACCCCAATTGTCTTTATTCCATGCGGTGATCTGCCCTTCTTTAATAGAAACAACTTCAATATCGGCGCCCGCTTCAAGTAAAGCAGCCTGTGGCGAGAGTAACTCGCTTTGCTCAAATCCATCGGTGGCTAAAATGGCAATTTTTTTACCTTGTAAACGATTACTGTTATGTAAGTTACTCATTAAATACTCCTTATTTCATTCAATACATAACTGTATTTGCATATCACATACCAAATATAACACGCTGAATATAATAAGATTTTATAAATATGAATAAGCCAGCAATGTAAATTATTTACACTGATTGCAGATACTACAGGCAAAGGTAATAAAGCAAAGAGCCTGTAAGCTAAATAGTGGCTTTTGGGGAAGATGCGAACTTACAGGCACTAAAGTTTTAAATTAAAGGCGCTCTTTTAACGCTTTTGCTGGTTTAAATACGGCTTTATTAGCCCCTTGTATTTCAATCGCTTCACCAGTTTGTGGATTACGACCAGTACGCGCTGGGTAATAGCTTAGTGCAAAAGTGCCAAAGCCTGATATTTGTACCTGATCGCCTTCAGACAATGACTTTGTAATCACTTTTTGTAAGCTGGTTAACGCAGCTTGTGCGTCTTTTTTTGTTAATTCACTCGCATCCGCAATGGCTGCAACCAGTTCTGCTTTATTCATTTTTTGCTCCTAAATACACGCCTAGGCTTAAACCCATTAGCGTGGCAATACAATGATGTAAAAATAAAAGCAGGCAGGCTAAGGGTTGCAAGGGGGTAAGTCAACCTTAACCGAGGGCTAAGAGCCTTAGTAAGCACGG
>NZ_BADU01000120.1:0-397 GCF_000239875.1 Pseudoalteromonas sp. BSi20311
CAAGATCATTATAAATTGAACTTATAGAGCAAGTAGTGATCAGATCAAGGCATAATAATTACTTGGTCGCATAAATATGAGCACTACTTTTCTGAAACATTTTAATTCAATTACAGATCCTCGCATTGAACGTTGTAAAAAGCATGAACTTATCGATATTCTTCTCCTTGCTATTAGCGCTGTACTCTCTGGTGCAGAAGGATGGGAAGATATTGAAGACTTTGGGCACCTAAAGCTTGATTGGTTAAAAAAATACGGCACGTTCAACGCAGGAATTCCAAAACATGACACGATTGCTCGCGTCATGTGTCGGTTAAAAGCAAATGAAATAGAAAGGGCATTTCAATCTTGGATATCATCACTGATTGAAACTACAGGTGCAGATATCATCGCTATC
>NZ_BADU01000119.1:0-9507 GCF_000239875.1 Pseudoalteromonas sp. BSi20311
CTAACTGATTTTAAAAGAAAAGTAGAATAAAATCCTTTTAAATTATACAGATATGTATAATTGCGCCCTGTTTACAACAACATTTTACTCATTTATATTAGCAAAAAAGGCTGAACGGACAGCCTATGCCTACACATATTTAATTTATATTTAAGTATGAACGATGAAGCGGAGCATCCGTAAAAATTTGGTTTTCATAATTAACAAACTGGCGTTAGTAGGCTGTTGTTTGTTTTAATTTATGGATAACTAGATGATTTCAGCTCTTACCTTAAGTCACAAATTGAGACTTCAATCGAAATTTCTCGCTAACTCACTCAATCTACCTCAAGATCATGGAAAGGATTTATTAGCCAGGGCAATATATTGTACTCCTAATTATGATTCTTTAACTGAACTACTCTTTAAAGAGATGTGTGGTGCGAAAATTTTTGGGACAATTCAACATCACTGGTTAAAGTACCTTCTGATCTGTGAATGTGAGGATCAATTGCTTATTGATGATCTACATAAAAGCATTGAGTTTATGGCAAAACGCCTTGAAGGAATGGTAGTCATTAATGTAAGCAAGGTTCGATTAATTTCTATTCTTTATGAGCTATTCGGTTTAGGAAATGAATCGAAATACATTATTGAAGCGCCAAGTGAGTTTAGTCTTGACTGGAAACCTTATTTTAAAACGTTGAACAATAACGAAGCAATTCTTTATTGTGATTTCAAAATTAATCAAATTGCATATCGACTAATTGCGACTACTTTTTATCCGAAAAATTTTAGAGAAAATAATTTTGATGAATCATTAGTCAAAAATCTTGAACAGGATAATGAAGATTCGGAAATTGCCATAGCTGAAAGTCCATTTATAGACGAGCATAAAAGCTGGTTTTTAAATACAGTTAACTTTTTTACCAATTTTGATTCATTTTGTGATGATGAAGTTCCTTATGTATTTCACATTGAAGGAAAAAGGTACGCGGTATATGGTTTTCCTTTATCCCCAAGTTTAACAGAAGAAATCAACAGTAATTTACCAACACTTAAAATATCAATTAGAGATATTCCAGAGAAGCAGGTTTTTATATTTTATTTTGAGCAGCAAAGGCTGATATTCGAATGTATTCATGTTGAATCACCCGCTATGTCTATGATCAATTATTGTGAATTTAGTAATGGCATTAAAGAAACACTGCTAAACCATAAAGACGCACGAAAACTCCCAATCATTCTTCATCAATCATATTTCTCCGCAAGTATTCGACCATTTTGTGATATGGATTACTTGGAGAATTCTATATGAATGAGATGCTTCTAAAGAACGTTTTAATATTACGATTACCTAAGTAATCGTAATATTAAAACGAGAATTATTTAAAATATTCTCGAAAATGAAATCAATTTACCTATTATGTATTTCAATAGACCCATGAGAAAGTTGATCTGCTTTAATCAAACAGGACACTTTAATAATGGAATATAATCCAATTATTGAGGTGTTAAATGACAAAACGAACAAACAGAAGTTACACAGCAGAATTTAAACAAGAAGCTGTGGCATTGGTAACCGAGCAAGGTTACAGCGTACCTAAGGCAGCAGCGTCTTTAGGTATCACAGATAAATTACTTTATAACTGGAAAGCTAAAGTTGAAGCAGAACAATCTGGTGCCAGTTTGAATGCTGATGAGCGGGCTGAGCTGTTAAGGCTTCGCAAGGAAAATAAAGAGCTAAGGATGGAAAAAGAAATTTTAAAAAAGGCCAGCGCCCTCCTGCTAAAAGAAACCAAGTAACGTTTAAAACGATTAAGCAGTTATCCTCGGTGTTTCCCGTGGTTAAGCTCTGCAAAGTGATGAAAGTAAGCCGCAGTGCTTATTATGCTTGGCTTAAGCGGCCAGCAAAAGTAATTACTGTAGAGCAGCTTAATTTATATCGAAAGGCCAAGTATTTCTTCAAGAAAAGCAGAAATAGCTTAGGCTACCGAGAGCTTAGAAAGAAGTTACGCAGTGAGGGCTTTAGCGTCAGTGATTATGGCGTTCAGAAATTAATGGCAACACTTGGTTTAGTCGTTACTCAACGAGTGGCATACAAGGTAACAACCAAGCGTAAACACAGTGATGCCGTTGCTGATAATCTTTTGAATCAGAACTTTAATCCTGTTGCGCCGAATCAGGTGTGGGCTGGTGATGTGACTTATCTAAGAACTGGCGAAGGTTGGATGTATCTGGCTATCGTCATGGACTTATATTCACGTCGTATTGTTGGTTGGCATATTGATAAACGCATGACGACTGACTTAGTTAGCAAGGCGATGATGAAAGCTTATAACTTACGGCAGCCACCAAAAGGCTTGGTGTTTCACAGTGATAGAGGTTCACAGTACACCAGTAAACAATATCGACAATTACTATGGAGTTATGGCGTCAGAGCCAGTATGGGCGATGTCGGTGCGTGTTGGGATAATGCGGTTGTTGAACGATTCTTCGGCAGCTTAAAACATGATTGGCTGTTGAAAGTTCCGCAACCAACTCGTGAGCAAATGAGAAATGATGTGGCAGCGTATATGCGTTATTACAACTTAGAGCGACTTCATACTGCTAATGGTGATCTATCGCCAGTAGAGTATGAGCAAAGTTCCTTAAGAAAAGTGTCCTGATTTAGTTGTGCAGAACAAGTTGAGGTGAAGAATTCATTAGGATTTTTTGATATTCCTCTTTAACTAATGGCTCTTTTGATGAAACTGAAAGAATAGCGTTTGTTCTAATTGGCTATGTTCCAAACATTGATATCATTAATAACAGTTTATTGAGCACTAATTGCAGTAGATATTTCCTCTAAAGTTGAAATATCTACTGATTTATCTAAAAGGGGTTTTGTGCTCATCCCCTCGAAATCACTAAGAATCTATTTGTACGAAAAGTTCGTTTATAAAATTTAAATCATGCTTCAGATTTAAATCTTTTTATATGCCAATGCTTGTATATGTGATTTTTCATATATATAATAATTCACATGCAAATAACTAAGGTTTCATATGAAAAGCCTAAAAAATAAAAAAATCCTTTTCCTTTGCACTGCAAACTCGGCTAGATCTCAAATGGCTGAAGCGTTATTGCGGCATAAAGCGGGAGACATATTTAATGTTTTTAGTGCAGGTACTAAACCTGATGCCGTTGATGTTCGTGCGATTGATGCTTTAGAAAAGTTTGGCTTAGATACTAACGATTTAGTGTCTAAAAGTGTGAATGTCTTTGAAGGTCAAGTATTTGATTACGTCATTACACTATGCGATAAAGCTAATAATGAATGTCGCAGCTACCCTAATGCCGTTAAGCAGTTAGCTTGGGATTTTCCCGATCCAAAAGAGCGTTCTGGTAGTAACCCTTTTTCTACAACATTAAACGAGCTTAACAACCGTCTATCTATGTTTATTTTGGTTGAAGAAAAGGACGCTAAGATCAGTTGTGGTGATACAAAAACCTCAATTGATGTCAAAAGTGACGAATTTGACCCCATCTCCTTTTATAAAAGCCTAACTGATGATATCCGACTGAAAACGTTAATGTTGACGCATTATCATGGTGAGCTTTGCGTTTGTGAGTTAATGGAAGCGATGGAAGAAGATAGCCAGCCCAAAGTATCACGTAATTTAGCTGTTTTGAAAAAAGCTAAAGTGATAACTGATAGAAAGCACGGTCAGTGGGTGTTTTATCGTATCAATCCTGACTTACCGTTATGGGCTAAATCTGTGATTGCACAAACAACAGAGAATAATGTTCCTCTGGTTAGTAACGAACTTCAGCGTTTAGCTAATATGCAAAATAGACCTAATCGAGCAAATTTCTGTAAATAAATTTTCTATAAAGAATGAGTAAAGGATTGAATAATGGGTATTTTTGAGCGTTATTTATCGGTTTGGGTTGGCTTAAGCATTGTGCTTGGTGTGGTATTAGGCTTATGGCAACCTGATGCTTTTCAAGTGATTGCCAACTTTGAGATTGCACACGTTAACATTGTAGTCGCTGTTTTCATCTGGGTGATGATTTATCCCATGATGGTTCAAATTGATTTTTCAGCGATAAAAGATGTGGGTAAAAACCCTAAAGGGCTTGTGTTAACTATTGTCATAAACTGGTTGGTTAAACCTTTCACCATGGCTGGTTTAGGTTGGTTTTTCTTTACTTTCCTTTTTGCTGATTTAGTTGATCCTGCATCTGCACAAGAATACATCGCTGGCATGATTTTATTGGGCGTAGCCCCTTGTACTGCAATGGTATTTGTATGGTCACAGTTAACGAAAGGTGATCCGAACTATACATTGGTTCAAGTATCAGTAAATGATGTGATCATGATCTTTGCTTTCGCACCTATCTCGGCATTTTTACTTGGTGTAAGTGATATTCAAGTTCCTTGGGAAACGTTGATGATTTCTGTAGTGCTTTATGTTTTGCTGCCTTTAATTGCAGGAGTAGTGACTCGTAAAATCCTGAATAATGGTAATGGTGAACAATCATTAAATGAATTGTTATCAACATTAAAGCCTTGGTCGGTTATCGGCCTGTTAGCAACAGTGGTGTTATTATTTGGATTTCAAGCAAATACCATCATTTCTGAACCTGAAACCATTGGCTTAATTGCCATTCCTCTAATGATCCAAACATACGGTATTTTCATTATCGCGTACTTAGCAGCAAAATGGATGAGACTACCACATAACATAGCGGCTCCAGCATGTTTGATAGGTACATCTAACTTCTTTGAATTAGCGGTTGCGGTGGCTATATCCCTTTTTGGTTTACATTCTGGAGCAGCTTTGGCGACCGTTGTTGGGGTATTGGTTGAAGTGCCTGTTATGTTGTCATTAGTTTATATTATTAACCGTACACAAGGCTGGTTTGGGGAAAGCCATGTTTGAGGTATTTACTGACTTAGCCACATGGTTAGTCGTTGATGTTTTTGGATTGTCGAAAGCAACAAAATTAGGCGATGCACTTCATTTTTTTATTGAAGACACCACCAAAATTTTCTTTTTATTACTAGTGATGATTTACGTCATTGCATTGATAAGAGCATCAATAAATGTAGAGCGTGTTCGTGATTATTTAGCCGATAAACATAAAGGTGTCGGTTACATATTAGGCTCTAGTTTTGGCGCAATAACCCCTTTTTGTTCCTGTTCAAGTATTCCTGTATTTTTAGGTTTTACGTCAGCAGGTATTCCTGTTGGCATCACTATGTCATTTCTCATTACCTCTCCGCTAATCAATGAAGTTGCGGTCTTGCTGTTACTAAGCTTATTAGGATGGAAATTCACGTTACTGTATGTGGTTGTTGGTATGTCTGTTGGGATTTTAGGCGGTATTTTCCTTGATGCTATTAGGGCTGAGCGCTGGTTGCAATCCTTTGCTGCGAAAGCTTTAGAGCGTGGTCAAAAGGCTTCCTCTACAGTTCAATCCAAACAGGTTGAAAGCTTGTCTTTAAAAGAGCGACATACCTTTGCCAAAGAGGAAATGTTAGAGATTTTTGGCCGAGTATGGAAATGGGTGATCATTGGTGTTGGGCTAGGCTCTGCGTTACATGGTTTTGTTCCTGATGGCTGGATTGAAGAGCATTTAGGTAATGGTCAATGGTGGTCAGTTCCATCTGCCGTATTATTAGGTATACCTTTATATTCCAATGCCACAGGTGTAATTCCTGTGATGGAAAGTTTAATTAAACAAGGACTTCCTATTGGAACAACACTCGCCTTTTGTATGAGTACTGTGGCAGCAAGTTTTCCTGAATTTATTTTATTAAAACAAGTAATGCAGTGGCGATTACTAGTAGTACTTTTTGCACTTCTACTCGTTGCATTTACGTTAATTGGTTGGATTTTTAATTATCTGACCCCCTTTATTTAAGGAAAAATCATGAAAGAAATAAAAGTATTAGGTACTGGTTGTGCAAAATGTACAAAAACCATTGAAGTTATTGCAAAAATAGCTACTGAATTAAATGTAGATGTACACGTAATCAAAGAAACTGATCCTGAAGTAATTATGGGGTATGGCGTAATGAGTACTCCTGCTGTAATTATTGATGAAGTTAATGTGCATAGTGGCTCTATTCCCCACCGTCAAGAGATTGAATTATGGTTACAGCAATAGCAAAAGTTAACTGTTTAAATGATGGAAATTTACTCGAAGAGATAACATCTACTATCCAACATGAATTTAATGTTTCTCACGTCACCATTCAAATAGAAAGTAAACCTTATGCAAATAACTGTAAATCAATACATTGCACAGATAATTAACGATAGGAAAAATAATGTCACATCCTTTTGATATTTTGGCACTTGAAAACGGTAGCCAACTTATATTTACCCCGTGCCCAGGCACGAAAGATTCTATTTTAGTTGAGTCTATATCAACACTTAAACAAGCAGGTACTAACATGCTTATTACGTTGATGTTTGACGAAGAAATGGAAAAAAACAATGCACTCTCTTTACCAACTGAATGTGAAAAGCAAGGAATTGAGTGGGTTCAATTACCCATTTTAGATGATGCTGCCCCAAGCCAAGCCTTTGAATCTCAGTGGGATGCTCAAAAGGCTAACATTTTAGAGGTGATAAATAACAAGGGCACCATTGCTGTTCACTGCAAAGGTGGCTCTGGCAGAACAGGATTAGTGATTGGACTTATACTTTTAGCTTTTGGGTGGTCAGGTGAAAAGGTAATTGAAGCAGTACAGGAAATACGGCCTAAAGCGCTAAAACACCCAGTACAGCTTGATTATTTCAATACTTATTTATAATTTTTAACAACATTCAGGACAGATTTATGACAATTAAAATCGGTATTAACGGTTTTGGCCGTATGGGACGTTTATCAATGCGTGCAGCATTTGATTGGGATGATATAGAGATTATTCAAATCAATGATCCTGCGGGAAATGCTGAAACACTTGGACATTTAATGACGTTTGATTCAGTACATGGTCGTTGGCATCATGAGGCGAATCATGAAGGCGATTCAATAATTATCAATAACAAGGCTATTCCTTGCACGCAAAACAAAGCGACTCAAGACACTGACTGGTCTAAGTGTGATGTAGTAATTGAGGCATCAGGAAAAATAAAAACGAAAGCGCTGTTACAAGCCTATTTAGATCAAGGTGTAAAGCGTGTTGTGGTTACAGCTCCTGTAAAAGAAGATGGTGTATTGAATATCGTTATGGGAGTAAATGAAAATTTATACGACAAAGCTATTCATCCTATCGTAACAGCAGCTTCATGTACCACTAATTGCCTAGCGCCAGTGGTCAAAGTTATTCATGAAAAAATAGGTATTAAGCATGGTTCAATGACCACTATCCATGACATTACTAATACGCAAACCATATTAGATGCCCCCCATAAGGATTTACGTAGAGCACGAGCATGTGGCATGAGCTTAATTCCGACAACAACTGGCTCGGCTACGGCAATTACGCATATTTTTCCTGAACTAAAAGGGAAGTTAAATGGTCATGCAATACGAGTTCCTTTAACTAATGCATCAATTACAGATTGTGTTTTTGAAGTTGAACGAGCTACAACTGTTGAAGAAGTAAATAAAGTACTTAAACAAGCAGCACAAGGTGAATTGAAAAACATCATGGGATATGAAGAACGACCACTAGTGTCTATTGATTATAAAACTGATCCACGTTCTAGCATCATTGATGCATTATCAACGATGGTAGTAAATGGTACACAAGTAAAACTTTATGTTTGGTATGACAATGAATGGGGCTATGCCAATAGAACGGCTGAGCTAGCACGTATGGTTGGTTTGGCGGACAAAGGTTAATCATGGGGCTTTTATCACTCAAAGCGTTATCACCGCAAATTAAACAATATTTGGTGATAACAGGTAATTACTGGGCGTTTACTTTAACCGATGGTGCACTACGCATGCTCGTAGTGCTATATTTTCATCAGTTAGGATATAGCCCTTTAAATATTGCCATGCTGTTTTTATTTTATGAAATATTTGGTGTTATTACGAATCTTGTTGGTGGTTGGCTAGGTGCACGACTTGGTTTGAACAAAACCATGAACATTGGCTTAGCCATACAAATAATTGCGCTTGGTATGCTTGTTGTTCCTGCTGAAATGCTAACAGTTATCTATGTAATGGCGGCACAAGCTTTATCAGGTATCGCTAAAGATTTAAATAAAATGAGTGCGAAAAGCTCGATAAAGTTACTTGTTCCAGTAGGCGCTGAAGGTAAGCTTTATCAGTGGGTTGCTATACTTACAGGGTCTAAAAATGCGCTAAAAGGTGTAGGGTTCTTTCTTGGAGGTTTGTTACTAACCTTGCTTGAATTTAAAGGTGCAATCATCTTAATGGCTTCACTATTAGCCATAGTGTGGGTATTTAGTTTAATCGCCTTAAAAGATGATTTGGGCAAGGCGACAAATAAACCTAAATTTAATGATATTTTCTCTAAGAGTTCGTCAATAAACATTCTTTCTGCTGCTCGAATGTTTTTATTTGGTGCAAGAGATGTTTGGTTTGTCGTAGCGTTACCCGTTTTTTTAGCTGTGACCTTTAATTGGGATCATTGGTGGGTTGGAGGTTTTATGGCAAGTTGGGTCATTGGCTATGGCATAGTTCAGTCTGTTGCGCCTATTATTACCGGAAAAGGCACGAGGGAAAAGCAAGGTAATGTGCCAACGGGTAGGTCAGCATTTTTATGGGCAAGCTACTTAACATTAATACCTGCTGTGATTGCTTTGGCCTTGCATTTTAATTTTCATATTCAAGCTTCAATCATTATAGGACTACTGATTTTTGGGGCTGTTTTCGCTATTAACTCTTCTTTACATAGCTATCTCATCGTCAGTTATGCAGGTAGTGACGGTGTATCGCTTGATGTTGGTTTTTACTATATGGCTAATGCTATGGGGAGATTAATTGGTACAGTGCTTTCAGGTTGGGTATATCAAAATTATGGCCTAGAAGCCTGTTTATGGATATCAAGTATATTTGTGGCTATGGCAACTTTATTATCATTGAAGCTGCCAAAAAACCAAAGTAAAGAGAAAGCTAATTAATCAAAGTCACATTTGAAAAAACGTTAACTACGTATTTCAATAGAGATATGTGAGAGCTGAGGTAAGAAACTTTTTAAAATAATTTCATATTCTTCTGACTTTAGAGGTTCACCTGATGTCACTTTAAGAATTGCAGCCTGGTGACCTGTCGCTATTTTCCATACATGAATATCGTTGATCACAGTGTTCTTTTTGCTTAATGCATCTGAAATCTTATCGAGAGTTGGCTTTTTCACAGACTTATCTAAAAGAACTTCACTGGATTCCTTAACTAAGCCATAAGACCAACGGAAAATGACTATTGCCCCAACAATCCCCATTAATGGGTCCATCCATAATAAGCCAATATATTTTCCTACTAATAAAGCAACAATGGCTAATAAAGAGGTTAGCGTGTCGGCCAGTACGTGAAAGTAGGCTGCTTTCATAT
>NZ_BADU01000118.1:0-218 GCF_000239875.1 Pseudoalteromonas sp. BSi20311
GATGGCAAAACCGCACGGCGTTCATTTACCACAAAAGACAGAAAAAGTGCCTTACACACGGTCAGTGCATGGAGTTGCCAACACCAGTTAGTGCTTGGGCAGACGGCTGTTGATAATAAAACAAATGAAATCACCGCAATACCAGAATTACTCACCCTGCTCGATATTGAAAACAGTATCATTACGTTAGATGCGATGGGATGCCAACAAGAAATAGC
>NZ_BADU01000117.1:0-11883 GCF_000239875.1 Pseudoalteromonas sp. BSi20311
CCCAGCGTGTTGAATATAATACGTATCATAAATATGGCGAATTAGCGCAGGATCATCGTCTCTTTTATTATCACGTGCAAAGCTCGCTGTGCGCCTTAGCATAGACACTAACTTTTCAGCTTGTGTACTCTCAATACTAGAAAAATCCATCAGCGGCACTTCTGGTGCCTGTTGAGTTACCTCGTTCACTAAAGAAGATATATTGCGGCTATGTACATTATCAAAAAGTAACGTTTCAATAAGCTCTAATTTAATAAACGGTCGTAAGCATGGGGCTTTTGAATGGGCTTGAGGATAGCGAATATCAATTTGTTGATATCGATATTCATCAAAAACAGTTGGAGTATTTTCTACAGAAAAATAATCATGTGAATTAATTGCAGCAATTAACTGTAAGTGGAGCGCTTTTCTAGCCTTTCTTCTTTTAGTTTTAGACGTGTTAGCAGTTAAATCTTTGGGAATGATTTTTATATCAACATCTTCAGACATTCGATGAGTTTTAATGCCTGACTTTGTTAATGCCGTACCACCTGAAAAAACTAAAAAATGCGTATCAAAAGATAACTCACAAAGTAGCTTAAGTAATGCAACTACATAGTAATCTTTTTCAACAATGGCAGGATTACCCATACCAAGAGCATCCGCTACATCTAAAAATAAATCACTATCAACTCGCATTAATAGCGCTATTATTTACAACAATCTTGCGCTTAAAGCGGCTATTGGTCATTATTTTAAATGAAGCGGGAACTTGTAAGCTTTCACCATTAAGACTGCGTTGTGTAAATTCATCAAACTGATACTCAACGCCCAGTTTTTCAATAGCCTCTAAAATGACACCATCTGCACCCGCAGGTGATGCAGGCATTAACTTACCAGTAATGCGATTTTCTCGCGCTTTAGTATAAAGCCCATAACCAATACGTAACAACTGGCCACTATCAACTAGCTTTTTTAAAACACGGCCAACTTGGTCGTAACCTGCAATATCAGCAAAATCAGCACGCTCAAAAACATAACGCTTAGAGCGGTTTATTCTTGTGGTTACTTTACTTGCTATTGTCATATTAATTACTCTCGTTGCTTAGACAAAATATAGCAAACATACGACATCTAAACAATGCAAACATACGACATTAAAAGAGTAATAGCACGCTGACCTTTAGGTAAAAACTCAACAACGGGCTGCGTGCATCGAGCTTATGCAAATATCCTAGCGCCTAGTTACTTCCCTGAAACACATTTTTTTATTCTTACCTCTTTAGCGCAGCGCCTCATAACCTCTTTGTGAATAAATCACTTAAAACCATATTTGCACAAAGAGAAGACAGCGGGTTTCGAGCAGCGAGCGACGGGCTATAAATTCAGACTAGCGCCTTTAAACTAAAACCTTTTACCTATTCCCACCGTAGGCGTTAAGCTTGCTGACGCGAAAAGCGTAGCTTTTAATGGCAAAACCCGATCTCCGCAACTCGATACTCGTCTACTTTATTTATACATGTCGCATTGGCGACGACAACCAAAGAGAAGTAACCGCCGACTTCTCTTTGGAATCTCTCGGCGCCCCGAGCTTTTTGCACTTTCCTCAAAAGCTAAATTGATATGAACGTAAACGCCGTGTAAGGCACATCCATGTGCCTGTCACAGCTTTGATTGCATCCATGCAATCGATTACTCATCAATTGAGTTTTTTCGGGCAAAATGACGGGGGAATAGTCTTGGCATTAGCCTTCAAATTTGTCGATGCGTTAAGAGTTATGTATATTAAATTTATACTTAATTTGAGTAACTTATATGGCTGATCAAGATCAAAAGGGTAAATGGCTTTCGAGCAAAGAGGTCATTAAAAATCTAAAAATAACAGACTGTGAGTTAATGCACCGCCGCGAGCGTGGTGAACTTAAGTTTGAAAAGCGTGGGCGGGCGTATTTTTATTATTTTGAAATCAAGGATGAATAAGTGATATTCCAAAAAATAGTGCTAGAAATGCTAGCCAAAGAACAAAAAGTATCTATTCCGCAAGGCTTCCAAGACTATGTTAACGCTAATAATTTAAAAGCGAACACGGCAGCATCAATATCGATAGATGCTATTAAGAAGCTGCCAAAGCTTTTAAAAGAGCAAAATACAATGGTGTTAAGGCTCGGCTCGCGCTCGGGTTCAAATCAAACTTATTTTTCGCTTGTAAAAACAAATGATGTAAACGATTTCTTTTTTAATGACCAAGCTCTGTTTGGTCAATTACAACCTGAACTATTTTTACCGAACGTATCAATAAGAAGTTTATTTGCATTTCAACTCCTGCCTAAAGTTACTGAGACCTCAGTTGTAAATCTAGCTATAGCATCAGGGTTAATGGCTGAAGCTCTTAATCTCGAAGATGATAAAACAATAGTTGTGCCAGCAACGGGGCAAAGTACATTCACATTTAACTTTAAGCCACTGGCTAACGAAGATATTGTCCTTGAGCATATAAATGGTCAAGTTGAAATCGATGCTGTATTTGTTGCTAAGCGAGACGGTAAAGAGCACTTATTTGTGATTGAAGCAAAACATGGCGATAAATTTGATTCGTTGGCAAAACACAAATTGCTTTACCCTAGTTTAAGCCTATTACAAAAGCTGCCCTCGTCTATGCCTATAGTCCCTGTTTATTTGAGAAGTATAAAAACAGAAAAAGGGATCGACTTCTATATTGCTGAGTGCACTTGCATTGTAAATCACCCATATTCTCAATAACTTAAAAGATAACGTGCAACACTAATCTTGTTGAATATATGTACTCTTAAATCATTAACTTCATGTTCGTTACCTATACCTAAAATTTAAGCGCTTTTCGCGCGAGCAAGCTCTGCGCCTACAAGTTAAAGCGCGAGGTAAACTCCCGCCTACATTCATAAACACCAATTTACCAACACACTCCAACTCCCCGTGATCACACCCGAAAGTTATAAATTGATGAGTAATCACTTGCATGGATGCAAGTTAAGCCGTGACTTCGCCACGGATGGCGAATACACGGCGCTTACGTTCACATCAATTTTTAACTTGAGGACACAGTGTAATCCTCGGGTGCGCCGAGAGAGTCCAGAGAGAGGTCGGCGGCAGCCTCTCTTTGGTTGCCATCGCCAACGCGATAAAACCTCGAATAGAGGTTTTTAATCCCTTTCCCAAAATCATATATAAATCACGGCTCAAGCCAATTCCTACACTTTAAAAGCGCTAGGCAAACTCACGCCTACGGCACATCCTACAAATTTAAAAGCTGCGCTTTTCGCGTGAGCAAGCTCTGCGCCTACAAGCTAAAACGCGACTACAAACTAACCTGCAACCACTTGTTTAAACCGTGCGAAGGTTCGCATGCTTTCATCAGCAATCATTACCTCATAATCTGGGTTTTGAGCAATTAGCTCATATTGCCCATTAGGTAATTTATTAACTTTGCGCAGTAAATACTGCCCTTCCCCGCCTATATCATCTCGCTCTATCGCCACTATTTGGCCACGTAGCGATCCGGCTTTATCGGACGTTATTAGCTCAAGTAACAGTAAATCACCATCAAGTATTGGGTGTTTACCGCCGTTCATAGAGTTGCCCGAAGCGCGTGCTAAAAAGTGCACGTTTGGATCAAGCTTGCCTGCGCCAAGTGGCGCATCTAAATATTCAACATCGCTGCTATCGCCAGTTTTAAAATGCCCACAGGCTATTTTAATATTTGGGAAGTAACGTAACTTCAATGCGTTAATGATGGTTTTAAAATTAGCTTTCGGCTCCGCCGCCAAATTTGTTTGCTCTGATTTATTTACAACTTTTGAAAATTTAAACACCTCAGCTTTCGGCTTTGCTTCTTCAAAACTGTTTTTGCCAAGCCATAATTTAGCACTGCTTGATTCAGCTACTTGATACGCCCAATTGCTTACTGCAAGCGATTTATCTGCATCGCAATAAAAGTAAGGTTGCAGTTTATTCGTTATTTCGGCCTTATGAATATCAAGGTTTTGTTCTAGCCAGCGGTCGCGGTGAGCAACAGCGGCGAGGTGGTCTCGCTTGTTGTTATTACAATCAGCATGTGCAGCAACAAAGTTATGTGCTAAATCGTTTGGGTAGCGCTTAAAAGGAATAAAGTGATCGATCTCTGGCGTTTTTTTAGTTTCTTTTTCGTTTTTTAGATTCATTGGCTTTTGGCAGTAAAAGCAAAGCCCGTTTTGAATATCTATCAATAGTGGAGTTACCACTTTTAACGCCGCTCTATTACTGCCAAACAAGAACTCTTGTAGCTGGCTTTGCGAGCCTAATAGCGTTTGATTAGCTTTTATAGTTTGTACTTTTTCTATCCATTCAGTAACACTAAGATGCACAACCAAATCGTAAAAGCGCCTAAAACACTGAGCTATACCAGCATTTAAAACAATTCGCTTGGGCTCTCTGCCTTTACCTAAAAGTGTATGGGGATATAAAAAACATTCTTCTTTACCCGAAAGTAACTGTAACCGCCAAAGAGGGCCATCGATAAATGTTCGTCTAAGAGAACTAATTACTTGGTTATATTGTTGGTAGTTTTTGAATGCGTTGTAACTTTTCACACCTGCATTTTGTAGTTTATAAATTTCGGTGATGAACTTTGCCTGTCCTTGGCTATTTTGCTTTAACAGCATGTCTTCGGCATTAGTAATAATATCGGTAGAGTGGGCAGCGTAAGGCATTGAGTGGTTCCAATAAAGTTGGATAAATTTATCGACTAACGTGTCTATTTTTATTTCCATTGGAGCACTCTGATCTTCATTTTGCTGTTCTACGCAAATATCAGCAATAGCATGTAATAGTGCATATTTATAAGTTGCGGTGAATTCTCCCTCAACCAACATGCGCTGAATATATGCAATAAAGTCGAGTTGTTGCTGCATTGCGCCAATCATAAAGTGGGAGCAGCCTTAATTAACGCATTGAGCCACACTTCGCTTTCGCGCTCTGGTCGTTGGTCGACCGTTTGCCATTGTTTTAGTATTTTAAGTTTTGTGTGGCTGTTAATTAACGCAGTTAAAGCACTTTCATTTAAATCGGTAAATTCACGGCCATTATGTACACGCTCTTGCGTGCCATATTTAAACGACACATACAAAACCCCGTTTGGTTTTAGGGCATTTTGTAGTTTTAAAAACACCTGTGGTAACTCTACTTTTGGTACGTGCAATAAACTGGCGCAACACCAAATGCCGTTGTACTTATTGGTACAATTTAGCTGCTGAAAGCTTTTAACCTCTACGGCTTGTTGTAAGTAATTACTGGCTAACTTTGCAAGCTCGGGACTTGCGTCAAATGCGCTAACAGTAAAACCTTGCTGTTTAAAATACATTGCATCGCGGGCGCTACCGCAGCCTGCATCTAATATATGGCCGTGTTTAGGGATAAGCGGTAAAAACTCAGCGTAAAGCGCCGACATATCAACATGAAGCGTTGAGTCGCTAAAGCTTTGTGCGTTTTGATTGTAGTAATTGAGTGTTTTAGTAGGCACTAAATTCACCGCTCCTTGGTTTATTTATTAACAGCGCGAGCTATTAATCTGGTATTCATTTATAACTAATCTACAGTATCAACATTTAAAAATATAGAGCTACGGCAATATATACGCCCTAAGTAGTATGTTTTCATTACAAAAAAGCACTGTTTAATTGTTATAAACCAATGTTATTTACACTTTTACCTATTAACTCTACATCTTTGAAAGTATTAAAGTTATATAAACGCATCGGCGCTATTTGAATGAGTAGCGATAATCAAACTCTTACCTTAATCCACACTAAAAACATGACTGTTATTTACCCTGCAGTGTAACGGCTTGAATAAACGTTTATTTAAGCCGTTATAAGCTTACCAAGCGTTTTAAAGGTTACATTACGTGCAATCGCTTTAGCTGCTGGCCTTTTAATAACAACTACCTAACCCTGTTTATATTTACAACTTGGTTTATACTAAAGTGTTGTAATTTTTTAGAGTAATAAAATGCTTAAAGTCGCTTTTGTTGTATTACTAATCTTTAGCTGTAGCGTATTTGCCTGTAACAAAACACTTAAGGTGGGTACTAATGAACGCAACTGGCCGCCTTATGTGGTGGCAGTTAATAACAATTTAACAGGCGTTGAAATTGATGTGGTAAATACGATTTTTAACGGCTCACCTTTTTGTTTAAAGTTTATGTTGCTGCCTACCTCTGCTCGTGCTTTTGAAGAATTAAAAGAAGGCCGTATTGATATTATTTTTGCCGCGAGTAAAACATCAGCAAGAGCTGATTTTGCCTATTTTAGCGATGCCTATCGTGATGAAGTAGTTCGCCTGTATAAATACACCGAATCGCCTGATTTAAATAACATTAGCGATTTTTTTATAAAGATTTAACCTTGGCGGTTAACCGTGGCAGTTATTATGGCGTTGCGTTTGAGCTGTTTAAACAGAACCACCCCGCTAACGTTATTATGATGCCTACAGCCGAGAAACGTTTTGCAATGCTCAATAAAAACAGAGTTGATTACGCAATTGAAGACGAACTAGCAGCGCAATATTTTATAAACCAATACCCAGCAATAGAAGCGGTTACTAATATGGCGGCCATCAATAAGAGTTCTATTCATTTAATGCTAAGTAAAAAAACCATTAGCCAAGTAGAGTTACAAGCTATAAATGAGTTAATTAAGCAAAATAAATCCGCTATACAAGCCATTTACCCACATTACTGAACCCGTAGATTTCGCAACATTTAAAAGCTGCGCTTTTCGCGCGAGCAAACTCTGCGACTACAATCACAAGCCGGATTATAAACTCCCGCCTACATTCATAAACACTAAGAGTGTAATAGGTGTTAGGTTTTAGGACAGTGACAGAGATTACTAGTTATTAGGCTGTTTGCACAAGCACGTAACTCGTATCCAGTAGCAGCGATTTTATATCGCGTCAGATTAAGCCTAAATAACCTGAACTCTGGATAATAAATCAATCTCAAGCAGCTATTTTCAGCGCTAACTGCGTTGAATTTACTTGCAATAGGCTAGCTATTGACGCGTAATTTCGCCTTGTTTTCACTGGAAATCTCTGGCTAGAGAAAAATAAACATAAATATCATTTTTGATTCAATACGTTAGTAAATCTCTTAACCAGAGTTCAGGTTAAATAAATATTTACCACCGAGAACACAGAGTTCACAGAGAAATGCTTAAAAAATACCGTTCCACCTCTGTGTAGCGCAAAGCGCCTCAAGAACCTCTGTGGTGCAAAATTGTTTTTAAATTAAAAGCGCGAGGTAAACTCCCGCCTACCGATATGATTAACGTTGACGGTTATCGTAGACGGGCTTTATGCCGCGCAAGGTCATTATTCACAAAGAGGGCGAAGAGACGCTGCGCTGAAAAGAGAAGGCGCTGGGTGCTAGGTTGTGCCCGTAGCCCACTACCCGCCGCCCGAGAACTTTACCTTTCCCCTTTAACCTCAATCAGCTTGCTAATTCGGCCATCGCTTTTTGGCTAAACAAGTGCATAGTTACATAATGTCGTTTTTTAATAATCGTCTTCACAATTTCTTGATCTATATTCAAATAATCATGCACAAGCGCATTGCGTAAACCGATTATTTTACGCCATGAAAGCAACTCATTATCGGTTAAAACACCGAGTTGCGTTAGTTCACTAAATGTTTGGTAGGCATTACTGCTTGTCGTGTTTTTATACTTTTTAAGCCAGTGCTTAGATAAACCAATACACACTTCTGTCATTAACTGTAACAAACGCTCTGCGGCACGGTAGTCTCTATTATTAAGTTGATCTATTTGGCTTAATTCGTCGAGTTCTTGCATATATTCATCAATATGTCGTGTTACTTCACTTATATAAAGCGCTATTCCTGTATCAATCATGCTTACTCGCTATCATCTCAAATTCAAATTGGCTATAAATACGCTGCTGCTCTTTCATCGCTCTAAGGCTATTTTTACCTAAAATTACACATCCGTACTCTATTATATTGAATGCAAGGTAACTGGGGATTAAGTTTATATCAACGATTGAAATAAGCTGTTCGTTTAGGCTAAGCGCATTGCTGATTTCTAGCTCGAGTTCTTTTGGCCTGAGTCGTTTATCAAACGAGCTAAGATCAAAATTTTTAAAAGCGATAGCAAGATCAATATCACTATGAGGTTGTGCTGTACCTTTGGCGTGAGAGCCATACAACCAAACCACTTCAATGTCGCTATTTTTCTGCAAGAAATTAACTATTTGTTGAAAAATATTATTGCTCAAAATAAAAAACCATTAGTAAAAACTAAGATAATCATAACTTATCTATTTTATACTGAACACTAAAACCGATAATGTACTTTTATTCACGTAAATTAATTTTAAGTGATGTATTCACCAAAGAAGCGCTAGGTAAAAGGCGCTAGCTTCTGGGGAAGTAACTAGGTGCTAAGTTATGCCCATAGCCCAAAACCCGCCGCCCGAGAACTTTTACCTTTCCCCTTTAATCACTTTCTCTGTGTACTCTGCGACCTCGGTGGTAAATAGTGTTTTAATTTATTTATTCACCACGAGGAAGAAGAGGCGCTGCGCTGAAAGAGAAGGCCAAAGGCGCTAGGCTGTGTTCGCTACTCGTCGCTCGTAACCTTTAATTTCAATCTTCCACTTTTTTAGATCTTTTTGCGTAACCAAAACAAGCTGCCTTCGGTGGCTATCCACGCTTGTTTACCCAGTGAATTTAGGTATATCCCTACTTCTTCTTTACTGCCTGGGCTGTAAAAATCAAAGTCGTCACTTTTTAGTTTTTCTTGCCCAGTAAGTAGTTTTATAAAGTGTTTATTAAGCTGTTTAAGTTGCTTTTTGTATTGCTTGGCTTGGCTAGAGTCACCATTTTTATGAAATTCACTCAAGGCGCGGCTTGCTGTGGCATGGAGCTCTTCGCTGTCGAAGTCAGCTAAAAACGCATCTAGCTTTTGCCACTGGCCTTTAATTATGTAGCAGTTCATTAGCCAATGCCGATTCGCTTGATTATCCATGGGGTTTAATTGCAACAGTGTTTCAAATTCATCAATGGCAAGTTGTATATTGCCTTGTAGTGCGTTAATTTGTGCTCGGTGCGACCGTAGCATCATATAAGGGCGTGTTTCGTGGATCAGCCAAAAGTGGCCTTGGTTTTGTGCTATGTATTGCTCTGTAATAAAACCCTCAAACAGTTCAAGTAACGCTTCTATCGGTTCAAACGCGCTGGGGGTAAAGTCGCTAAGGATTGCTTCCATTAATTGATCAATCACTTCGTCGTCAATCATTTTGCCAGCAGCAAAGTCATTGCTGTGCTGTTGGTGTGCAAACTCTTCTAAAAATTGTTCGTTAAACGCGGCTTCGTCTTCATCGCTCCAGCGGGTGTTTTCAATAAAACGAATGTTGTAAAGCGCGTCGGCTACAAAGTAGATGTAATTCTTTTTAAATGATTGCGCTAAGCCCTGGTTACTAGCAAATTTTTTCATTGCAGCTTGCTCAGAGCTAAAGGCACTAAGTACTTCATTCAAACTTGCTAGCACCTCTTTTTGGTGTTTGTTTAGGCTGCGTTTATCAATAAACTTAAGTGCCTGTAATGCCCCTTTACAGTAGTTTGGTAATGGCATATTAGCTTTGAGTGAATCGCGGTAATCGGTTTTCGATAAGCTGCATTTAGTGGGCATTTTAAAGTCTTCGCTCATCACTTTTTGCATGCTGTTATTGTAATTTTCCATCAGGCTTTCGAGGTACTTTAATTCAGCGTCTGTTGTAAAATTAATCTCACCTAGTAGGTCTGGCTGCCATTGGCTGGGCATTATTATGTCGGGCAGTAAGCCTAATCCTAAAAAGTAACCCTGAATAAAGTAATAATCTGGCTGTTTTACACTTAGCTTACTAAGTTTTATAACTTCACTGCGAATTTTTGTAGGCGACATAACTCACTCTTTTTGATATTTTTTATTACAATAAAGCCGTACTTAAAAACAATCAAGTGAGTTAACGTTTAAATAGGCTAGCCTTTAGTATACTTGGCCTGTATAATTTGCCGCCTTATTTACACCTATTGCCTGGTCTATTTTCGCACCTGCTGCGCCCATAACCCTGTCAGTATTTTTCTAGGACACCTTTTTTTGATCTCCACCGCAAATATTACGATGCAGTTTGGCGCAGAGCCGTTGTTTGAAAACATTTCAGCTAAATTTGGTAACGGTAACCGTTACGGTTTAATTGGCGCTAACGGCTGCGGCAAGTCGACATTTATGAAAATTTTAAGCGGTGCGCTTACGCCTAGTGCAGGTAATGTGTCTATTACGCCGGGGCTAAAATTAGGTAACCTAAGCCAAGATCAGTTTGCGTTTGAACAATACAGCGTAGTTGATGCGGTAATTATGGGCGACGTTGAGCTTTGGAAAGTAAAACAAGAGCGCGACCGTATCTATTCGTTGCCTGAAATGAGCGAAGAAGACGGCATGAAAGTGGCAGAGCTTGAAAGCATCTTTGCTGAAATGGACGGTTACACAGCAGAAAGTCGCGCAGAAGAAATACTACTTGATGCGGGTATCGATAAAGAATTTCATTATGGTTTAATGGCAAACGTAGCCCCTGGTTGGAAATTGCGTGTGCTGTTAGCACAGGCGCTATTTGCAAATCCTGATATTTTGCTACTTGATGAGCCAACTAATAACTTGGATATTCATACTATTACGTGGCTTGCGAATGAGCTTAACCAACGTAAATGTACCATGATTATTATTTCCCATGACCGTCACTTTTTAAACTCGGTATGTACGCACATGGCCGATATTGATTACGGCGAGCTGCGTATTTACCCAGGTAACTACGAAAAGTACCTTGAAGCCTCAGGCTTGCAACGCGAACAGTTATTAGCTGAAAACGCGAAAAAAAGCGCTGAAATTGACGAGCTGCAAGACTTTGTTAACCGTTTTGGTGCTAATGCCTCTAAAGCAAAACAAGCCAGCTCGCGCGCTAAAAAAATGGATAAAATTAAGCTTGATGAAGTTAAAGCATCAAGTCGTATGAGCCCGTCACTGAGCTTTGATGAGGGCAAAAAAATGTATCGCCAAGCGCTTGAGCTAACCAAGCTTGGCCATGGGTTTGACGGTGAAACGCTATTTACCGGCGGCGACTTATTGCTAGAAGCGGGTGCAAAGCTTGCGGTAATTGGCGAAAACGGTGTGGGTAAAACCACCTTTTTACGGTGTTTAGTTAACGAGCTTGAAAGTTTACACGGTGAGGTGAAATGGTCAGAAAACGCGACCTTTGGTTACTGCCCACAAGACAGCAGCAAAGACTTTGATAACGACTTAACTTTATTTGATTGGATGTCGCAGTGGCGCACTGCTAAACACAACGATTTAATGGTTCGTGGCATGTTAGGGCGTTTATTATTTACCGCAGACGATTCAAATAAAAAAGCGCGTAACTGTTCAGGTGGTGAGAAAAACCGTTTGTTATTCGGTAAGTTAATGATGCAAGACGTTAACGTACTAATAATGGATGAACCAACAAACCACATGGATATGGAAGCCATTGAAGCGCTTAACAATGCGCTAAAAGACTTTAAAGGCACACTTATTTTTGTAAGCCATGACCGTGAGTTTGTTTCGTCACTAGCAACGCGTATTGTTGATATTAAAGACAAGCAAGTGATTGACTTTCAAGGTACGTTTGACGAATACCTGGCAAGCTGCGAAGAAAACAAAGTAGCTTAAGAGCTAGGTTAAAGGTTAAAGGTTAAAGGTTAAAGGTTAAAGGTTAAAGGTTAAAGGTTAAAGAAATAGCCTAAACCATTTAAAAGCGGTGCTTGTTTAAGCGCCGTTTTTTTGTGCCTGGGGTTCGGGGTTCGGGG
>NZ_BADU01000116.1:0-491 GCF_000239875.1 Pseudoalteromonas sp. BSi20311
TTGCATATTCCGGAGCATCGTGAACAGTGATTCCGGCCCATCGTGAACACCCGTTCTGGTTTTAGCGTGAACGCTCATTCCGGTTTTATCGTGAACACTTTTGACTGATTTTCCGGAATCGGTGTTCACACCAAACCAGTACAATTTCAACGCATTGATTATTAATTACTTTGTTAAGCTATTTCCTTTTTGTATTACTGAGGAAGGGATATGGCGACTAAGAGGATCACAATGCGTAAAATTCGAGAAGTGTTGAGGCTACATTTTGCTGCCCAACTCAGTGTCAGAAAAATAAGTGCCAGCACTAAGATCAGTGTCGGTGGTATTCAAAAACTACTCACTAAAGCCAGAGCTTTATCGTTAAGTTGGCCACTGCCCGACGAGCTTGATGATTCTGTGCTTGCTAGTCAGTTCTATCCTCGCGCCGACACTCGGCCATCCCAGCGATTTGAAGTGCCAGATTGGCCAGCCATTCGAAAAGAATTAACGGG
>NZ_BADU01000115.1:0-45210 GCF_000239875.1 Pseudoalteromonas sp. BSi20311
TGTATTAGAAGAGGGTTTAGACGGTTGAGCTTGAGATTTCTTGACCCATGCTCTAAGTGTTTCTGGGGTACATCCCAGTTTATCTGAAATCGATACTAGCGCAGCCCAAAGAGAAGGGTATTCATGCTGTTGTGTGGTAACAAGCCTAATTGCACGTTCACGAAATTCTGATGTATAGCGATTTGATTTTTTCATAGTTCCAGTTTCTCAAGTTATTGAGTCTCTGGCAAACACGGGGCGATTCAAAGTGATTCATCACTTGCTCCACTTAAATTTAAAAATAACGAATGAAAACGATTAAATTTATAAGCAGATAGATGACAAAAAGCTAAATAACTAGATTTTAAATACACCTATCCTGTGATTATGCAGACATAGGAGGACGATAAAGAGAACGTGCAAAGTTAGGTTGATGCTGCATTACAGCATGTTGCACTTTTTCAGAGGGTAATTTGGAGGCTATAAATAGTGAGTTTACATGCAAGACTGAATGCGAACTACAAGCACTCATAGGACAACTGCAATCTTGGGTTAACGTGCCTTGCTCACTGCAGCAATCCATAGACATGGTTGTTGTATCAGCGTCGTTGCTCATTGCCATATCGCTATGCTGCATAGATGCATGGGTTGCCATGTTCATATGCGGCATATCACATACCATAGATACAGACGCAACGGCTTGACCCACAAAAGTGAGTAACAAAGTTAGCGTGAGTAAAATACAGTAAATACGTTGCAATGAATTAACCTAAAATAAATAGACATTTAAAGTTTATGGTAACTACGTTTAAAACTCAATAATTAACTGGTTTTTACCACTGGCTTTATCAAACTACTGGCTGCAATGGCGAATAGACAATAGCCGGTAAAATACCAAAAACCAGTACCAAACTCAGCATGCATATTAAGTAAGTCTTCTGAGTTCGCGTTTGCATTACCAGCCATGTAAGCCACGATTAATGCAATAACAAACACATCCACCATACTCCATTTACTTAAAGCGATAATCACCTTACCAAGCTTGTGTTTAAATGAAGTCTCCTTTAATACACAATACAACAATTGAAGCAGCAGCTTAATTGTTGGGATCACCATTGAAAAAAACGCTACTAATATCGCCACTAAGTAGTTTTTGTTATCGGCTAGTTCGTTAACGGTGCCCCAAATACTGCGCGTTTTTTGATAAGCGCTGATCTCGCCTTCAAGTTTATCTAACCCCAACATACTCGAGATCATCATTAGCATATTACGGGTGTTTTGATTCCCTTCATCTGCCAACATTTCAATGCCCGCCTCAGCAAGTTTAGACTTATCAATTTTACCTTCCATACTCAGTACGGGCTGAGTCACCCCGGGAATTAATAAAGCTAAGGCAATTAAAATAGTGGTAATAGGTAAAAATAAACGCATGGTGTAATACTAAGTAAAATCAATATGTGCCAATCATACCCAAACGTTTTGCGTTAGTCTTGCTCAATAATGGTGGCTAATAACTCATCCGCATATTGGCGTGCATCTAACATGGCGCTAAATACGGTCTCAATATTCGAGGCTGGGCGAATAGTCTCTAACAACTTTGTAGCTAATTGCCAGTTATCTTCCTCTACCGCTTTGACTAAATGCAATGAGTTACCCATCATGCCTTCAAAACTTAATAATGCACCAGATAACTCAGCTCCTAAACTAAACTCTTTAGCAATAGCTTCCAGCTCCATATCTAAAATAGCATCAAGTACCGACATTAAGCCGACTAAATAACCTTGTTCTGCAATGACTTTTCCGCCAGGCTCTAAAATTATTTGCATAAACTGCGCTCGACATAAGCCTAAACGAGTAAGTTCACTGGGCTTATCTGAGCCAAGCTCACTAAGCGCTAAAACCCGTACAAACTTTCTAATAGAGTCTTCCCCTAAATACACAACCGCTTGAGGAATAGACGTAATCACTAGATTTTTATTAGCTGAGCGAGCATTTACTAATTTAAGAACACGTGCAGTTAAACCCACATCTTTAGAAATACGTTGATTAATTTCATTAAAATCTAAGTCTGTGCGTGATGTGCAACGCAGTAAATCTAAAACTGCCATTTTTAAGGGTTCAATATTGCTGTAACTGAGCATTTCTGGATGTGCAAAAAAGAACCCTTGAAAATAATCGCATCCAGCCTCTTTCAGTTGCCTGAACTCTTCATAAGTTTCAATTCGCTCTACCACTATTTTAATATTAGGAAAGTTGCGTTTGAGTTTTTTCAGCAGCATGCTGGTTTTTATTACCGGTTCTTCAACTTCAAGCTTTATAAAATCTACCAAACCGAGCAAAGGTTGCCATTTTTCGTGTGCGTCGTAATCATCTAACGCAAATACATACCCTTCCTTCTTTAACTCGGTTACTCGTTGAGCAACCAGCTCTATATTTTCAGTGCGCTCAACAATTTCAATTACGGTATTTTCTGGCTGTAATAATTTAGGTAAATCCTCTAAAAGCCCCTCACTCGATAAATTAATAAACGCAGTTTTATTGAGCGTTAGCTTTTCAATACCAACCAGCATTAGCGCATTAAAAAAAAGTCGTCCTGTAGCTTGCCCGTCAGTTGTTCCTACAGGAAAAGCATTATTAACTGAATCGCGATAGAGCAACTCATAAGCAAAAATGCTTTTATCACCGTCAAAAATTGGTTGCCGAGCAATATATTGAGTGACCAAAATAGATGAATTTTTTACGTCTGAAATATTTGGCATTAACCTTCCTGCTTAACAGTGATGTCATCATTATTTTTATTATTTAATCAGTATAGTGAAACTTTAAATACTTGCAGTAATTTTAATTAGATTAAAAAACAAGCAGGTAAGTTTAAATTTATACACTTAAAACCAGCAGATTAGTATCCTTATTTTTTATAAGGTTTTATTGCTTGTCGCCGCCCTGAGCATACCCAAAACCTGTGCTTATAAGGTATAATATAGGCACTATTTACTTATAAACTCACAAGAGCCACCAAAAATGAGCATTGAACAAGCCTTAATAGAGCGTAGCAGTAACCAATGTGAACTCTGCGCAGCAACCAACAACTTAACTGTTTACGAAGTCCCTCCTGTTACAGAAGCTCATTCAGATAAATGCATTTACACCTGTCAAACATGTAAAGATCAAATAGAGGGCAATAGCGATTTAACCCCAACCCATTGGCATTGCTTAAATGACAGTATGTGGAGTCAAACACCGGCGGTACAAGTTGTGGCTTATCGCATGCTGACTCAGTTAGCAGCTGATAACGGCTGGGCACAAGACGCGCTTGATATGATTTACCTTGAAGAAGATACATTAACATGGGCGCAGCAAGCACTTGCTGAAGATGATGATATTAAACACATTGATAGCAATGGTGTGGTACTACAAGCTGGCGACACCGTCACGTTAATAAAAGATTTAGATGTGAAAGGTAGTAGCTTAACAGCAAAACGCGGTACTGCCGTTCGCAATATTGGCTTAACCAGCAACCCTGAACATATTGAAGGGCGTGTTGATGGACAGCGTATTGTAATTTTAACTAAATACGTAAAAAAATAAGTAACGAATCAAGGCGCGTAGCGCCTTTTTTTATATCTCAACTTTCTTTATTTGCTGTATTTGCTAGTTAAGCAATGATTAAGCAATGATTAAGCAATTCAACCGTATGCTAACGACCATATACCATATTCCATTAAGGAACTACTATGTTCTCATCTAAGCCAAATTCAATGTTAAAGTCGATTGCAGGCCTGTGTTTTATATCAAGTGGCGCACTTATGCTGAGCGCATGTAACGACGATACCGCACAGCAAACTAGCGCTGTGGCGCAAACAACAGCGACCTTACCGGTGCAAGTTAGTTACTTAGATCGCAGTCTATTAGCGCCTAATTCACAGCTAACCGTTACCTTGGTTGATGTGTCAAAAATGGATGTGGCAGCAACCGTAATTTCTGAGCAGGTGATTGATTTAGTGGGCGCACCGCCTTACCAAGTAGAGCTTGAGTACAACCGTGAAAAAATTGACCAAACTCACCGCTACAGCGTGCGTGCAACCATTAATAATCAAGGGAAATTAATTTACACCAGTACAACCAGTAACTCGCCTTTTGCTGATACTAGCTCATCTGAACCTTTAGAGATTATTGTTTCAAAAGTAGCGCCAAAGCCAGATGTTGATTTAGTAAATACCTACTTCAAAGCGGTTTCAATCGACGGCAACCCTGTTGTAGTGAATACCAAAGAGCCATTTATTCAGTTTAATAGTGATAACACTGTGCACGGCTTTTTAGGGTGCAATAACTTTAATGGCGGTTATGAAGTATCGAAGCAAGCAGTGACTTTTACGCAGTTAGCTACCACGCAAAAAATGTGTCATGACAATATGGAACAAGAAAGCGCGATGGCGGCTGTGCTTCAGGCAGCAACGCAATGGCAAATTAACGGTGAAAAATTAGTATTACAAAATGAGGCAGGCAAACAACTTGCAACCTTTAACGCTGTTTACTTTTAATTAAGCGTAACGATACTCCGCATCTAAGTAGATCAGTATAAAGCCCAGTTAAACTAGGGTCTGTTGATCTTTCAAGGTTAAATTTGCAGCAGTCTGTTTGGTATTTAGGCAAGGCAGAGCCTATGTGGTGTGGTTATTCCCCATAAATAGGCGATAACGCAGCATCAATGCCAAACAGGCGCTGCCCGAAGGGTTCTGCCTAGGGGCGATTTACTCTTTGTTGCCTACATGGATGTAGGTAAGGGGCGTGAGCAGGACGCGGAAGCTTTGCTTGGTTTTTACTTATTCTTACATGGATGTAAGCCAGTAGAATAACGCAGGAGCAGTTATCGAGCCCACTAGGTTACAAACCTCCTGCCGCGATTAAACCGCCCCTAGTTTGAACAAATTTTAATCCGCAAAGGTCAACAGACCCTAGGCTTTTTTATTTTTATTCGGCGACTAACTGCTCGCTACGGTAAAAACCACTAGGCTTACTCAACAAGCTTACTAGTTCAGGTAACACGTCATCCATAGTTTGTTTCAGCTTCCATGGTGGATTTATCACTATCATTCCAGAGGCGGTCATACCATGTACTTCTGTATCTGCTTCGGTACCTAATTCAAATAATTGAATATTTTTAATTCCCGCGTCAATTAAACTCTGCTCCATATTATCAATACGTTCTCTGTCCACAACCGGATACCAGATCATATATGTACCCGTCGCAAAGCGTTGGTGGGCTTTGACAATGGTTTGTACTACCGTATTGTAATCGTCTTTTATTTCATAAGGTGGGTCTATTAACACACAGGCTCTGCGCGAAGCTGGCGGTAATAAACCAATTAAGCCCGCAAACCCATTTTCGCCGCGTACTCGAATAGAGCGCTTACCTTGCATGTTTTCTTCAAGTAATACCAAATCTCGCGGATGCAACTCAAAAAACCAGCCCTTATCTTGGCGGCGCAAAAAGTGTTCGGCGATTTTTGGTGAACCTGGGTAAAACGCCAGAGACGAACTTTCATTAAACGATTTTATTAACTCAATGTAGTCGTTTAAGGCACCGTGCTGACTGGTATGTTGCCAAAGTTTTTCTATGCCATCTTGGTACTCTTGGTTTTTTTGCGCGTCCGGTGCTGCCAGCTCAAAAAAACCAGCACCCGAATGCGTATCGATATAGTCAAGCGGCTTATCTTTTATTGTTTGATAACCCAGCACTTGCGCTAACACTAAATGTTTAAGTACATCGGCAGGGTTACCCGCATGAAAGGAGTGTCTGTAACTAAGCATTATTTATTTTCGCCATACGCTGTTTAATAAAATTAGTGAACCATAAAGCACACTGCTTTGGCAATCGTCACAGCAAAAGCGGGTGTTTACGTGAACCATTTCTGAATGAAAAAGCCAATAGCATGAATTATCCCTTAACATAGAATAAAAATCACCTAAAACCAGCGTAAATGCTGGCAAATAAACACACTTTGCTTTACATTTGCATGACATTAATTACAGTTATATGAGCGCATTTATGAACAACAATACTCTTCAACAACTCGAACAACTGATCGACCAACTAATTACCCGTAATAATCAGTTGCAAACTGATATTACAGAGCTTAAAGAGCAAAACAGTAAACTGCTTGATGAAAATGAGTTATTACAGTTAGAAGCCCTTGAAAATGAAGAAAAACAAAAAGATGCAAGCACCACCTTGTCGTCATTATTAGATAAATTACAAAGCGCACAACAGGCAAGCTAATGTCTGAGCTGCAAAACCAGCGAGTCACTGTTGAATTGCTTGGTAAAGAGCAGCAATTTGCTTGTCCGGCTGGGCAAGAAGAGGCACTAAAAGCGGCCGCCAAAAATCTGAATGATTTAGTTGAACAAATGAAACAACGTTCAACTGTCAGAAACGATCAAAAAGCATTACTTATGGCTGCTTTGAATTTAAGCCACGAATTGCTTGAAGCAAAAACTCAAAAATCAGTTGAGCTTGAATATCAAGATCAACTGATTGATAAGCTGAGTCAGTACTTAAGCTCGAACCCTGAGCACATTAAATAAAAGCGCATTTTGCGCTTTTATTGTTTTTACCGTCAAAATACAGCTAGAGAAAAGATGAAACCATTTTTAACTAAAGCTCAAAAAATAGGTAAGTGCTTACTGCCTTTAATCGGCCTATTTATACATACAAAAAGCAATGCAGCAGTTGAGTGGCAATCGTTATCGGCTAATATTCAATTTATCCAGCAGCCAGATAGGTTACGTTTTTACGACTCTAATCAAGTGTTAATTCAGGGCAGTGAATGTGCCTTACTGATAGATGCCAGTGGTAACTTTGCGGCGGTAGAACAACTGGTAACTGAGCTAAAACAACGTCTAAAGACGCCTTTGTGTTATTTAGTTGCAACCCACTTTCATGACGATCACTTACTGGGGATGGCGGTTATGCAGCATTACTTCCCAGACGCAAAACTTATTACTCACCAACAAGTCGCTAACGATTTTTCCCGTTATCAGCAAGCATTAACAGACAAGCTAGAGGGGTTCGAGAAAAGCATTGAGCTGAGCTATCAGCGATTAGCCACCTTACCCGATGCTGAGCAAACTCAATGGCGAGAAAAGCTCACTCGCGCTAAAACACGCTTATTTCGCTGGCAAGGCTATCAACTAACACCACCAAAAATGAGTATTAGTGAATCTAAAACATTAGATTTAGGTGGCTATACGCTCACTATAAGCCCGCATCAGGCACATACTAATGGCGATTTAACATTACTTGCCGACAAGGGTAAAACCTTAATAGGTGGTGATATCATTGACTGGCTACCCTACCCAGGGCATGGCGAGCTTAAGCAATGGCAAAACTTATTAAAAAAATATATAAATAATAATACGCTGTCACTTTTCATTCCTGGCCATGGCGATTTGGTAGATAAAGTTAAATTAAAACAATCACTCACGTTTTTAGAAGCAATTACGGAGCATGCTAAAAACAACCCCGACGCCAATATTGAGCAATTACAAAAAAACTTTCCAAGTGAAGCTCTAAAACCTTATCAACAAGAACCACTTGATATAAAATCAAGTAACTTATTTTTGCAATCGGGATTACTTCGCGCTAAAAACAGCCAATAACTGAACACAATGGATTGTGTTAAAATATGGAAATATATTTTTTAAAAAGGAATAAAATGCGTCACTTGATCTTATGCTTTGCCATTGTATTGCTATGTAGCTGTAAAACCACACAGCCAGAGATCATTGCGCCTGTAGTCCCTGCACCTTTAGAGCAAAAAGCCGCACAATCAAAAACGCCAACCTCTACACACACCAACAAAGTTATTAATAAAAAAACAATACCTAAAGCCCTAAAAGTGACTCAACCGACTGACTTATGGGCACATATTGCTGATAACTTACATTTACCGGTTGAGCAAAATCAGGCGTTAAAAAAACGCATTAACTGGTATTTAAAACAGCCGAATTATTTAAAAATAGTGTCTCGCCGTTCAGAGCCTTTTTTATATCATATCGTAAGAAAAGTAGAGCAAAAGCAGCTCCCCATGGAACTGGCATTACTGCCATTTGTAGAAAGTGGCTTTAGGCCTACCGCCCGCTCAAGTGAGCACGCTGTGGGTGTGTGGCAACTGGTTGCAGCAACCGCGCATCATTTTGGGGTTAAATCTGATCAATGGTACGACGGACGCCAGGATGTATTAGCCTCAACCGATGCGGCACTTGATTACTTGAGCTATTTACATAAACGTTTTGATGGTAATTGGCTGCATGCTCTTGCGGCCTATAATACCGGTGAAGGTCGAGTTAAGCGCGCTATAAAACGCAATCAAAAACGAGGTAAATCAACTGACTTTTGGGCACTAACCCTACCAAAAGAAACCGCTGACTATGTACCAAAACTATTAGCACTGAGCTATTTAGTGAAACACCCTAAGGCAAAATTTAAACGGCCAAAGCTTCCTTATAAAGCACTGACTACCTCGCTAAATGTGGCAAAACAGTTTGATTTTTCAGTTATGGCCAAGCTCTCTGGCATGGGCGCCAAACAACTGCATGCCCTTAATCGGGGTTATTTAAAAAATCAAAGCTCACCCCATGGACCGCACACTCTGTTATTACCTATAGAGCAACAAGCTTTATTAAAAAACCGCTTTTTTAAAGCCAATTTTGCAGGGGAATACATAGTCAAAAAAAATGACACGCTATACGGTATTGCTAGGCATTTTGGCTTGCCCTTAAAAGTACTAAAACAGCTCAATAATAAGCAAAATAACTTTATTGGCGTTGGCGAAAAACTTATTTTAGGGGAGCCGCAAACTTTGCCTGAGTCGCTCACTATTAACTATAAAATAAGTCCTTACTTAGAACAAAAAGAGCAAATCATTCCAACCATCGAGGTAGATTACCACGTAAAACCCGGTGATAACCTTTGGAATATAAGTCAGTTATACGGCGTTGCTCATAGCGATTTAGCGTGTTGGAATAAATTATCAGCCTCAAGCGTATTAAAACCTGGGACTCAGTTGGTTTTATTTATACCTCAAGCCGCTACGCCAAAAACTACACCGGCGAAAAAAGACCTGTTACTCGACTTACAAAATACATTAAATCATCCACGTTAAGTTTCTAAAGCGCAGTATTTCGCGTAAAATTGCCTTTAATTAATTTAAAACTCAAAGAGACAAGCATGCAAATCAGTAAAAATTCGGCCGTTGAATTTCATTACACCCTAAGCGAAGCGGGTGAACAAATCGAAAGCAGCCTAAACGACGCGCCATTAAGTTATATTCACGGCAGCGAAGGCATGCTTCCAGGTTTAGAAACCGCACTTGAAGGTAAAGCCGCTGGTGATAAATTTAGCGTTACTTTATCTCCAAGTGAATCATACGGTGAGCGTGTTGATGACTTAATTCAACGCATCCCGCTTAAGCACTTACAAGGCGATGTAAAAGTATGGAAGCCCGGTATGACTGCGATGGTGCAATCAAATCAAGGTCGCCATCAAGTGACTATCGTAAAAGTAGGCCGCTTTAATGCTGATTGTGATTTAAACCACCCATTTGCTGGTAAAACACTGACCTTTGATGTTGAGGTTGTATCAGTTCGTGAAGCAACAAGCGAAGAAATCTCTCATGGCCACGTTCATGCTGAAGGTGGTTGCGGCCACGCACATTAATTGCTAATTAAAGGAACAAGTATGTCAAAAGTTGCAATAGTAACCGGTGGCTCTAAAGGCATTGGCTTTGCTGTGGTACAGCGATTATTAACTAACGGCTATCAGGTTCATAACTTAGATATTGAGCCCAGTGAGAGTGGTGTTTTTCATCAATGTGATGTTAGTGATGTAACCGCCGTACGCCTGTGTATACAGGCTATTATTGAAAAAACACAACGAATTGATGTACTTGTTTCAAATGCTGGTAAACATTTAAGTGCCACAATTGAGCAAACCGATGAAGCGACATTCGATGCGCTAATGGCACTTAATGTTAAAGGTGCGTACGCGGCTATACAAAGCGTATTACCAACTATGAAAGCACAGCAAGGTGGCGCTATTGTGTTAATTGCCTCAGATCAGGCCATTATTGGTAAACAAAACTCATTTGCTTATAACCTGACTAAACATGCATTGGCTTCAATGGCTAAAACCACCGCCTTGGATTACGCAAGCTTTAATATTCGCGCTAATGCAGTGTGCCCTGGCACCATAGAAACGCCGTTATTTCATAATGCAATTGATGCATATTGTAAAAGAAGTGGTGCTAACAAAACCGATATTGTTGCAGAAGAAGCCGCCTTACAACCGCTCAACCGTTTAGGTCAAGCCGATGAAGTTGCTGCACTGGTAAGCTTTTTAGTAAGTGCAGATGCCAGCTTTATTACTGGCAGCTTGCAACGTATTGATGGCGGCTACACAGCACAATGAGCACTAAAATTATTGACCCGCATGTGCACTTTTTTAATTTGCTGGAGGGTCAATACACTTGGCTGCAAGGTGCTAACCCACCAGCTTGGTCTAACTTAGATAAAATAAAACAACCGATTAGCGTTGCTGAACTGATCAAAAGTACGGACTTTGAACTCGTTGGTTTAGTGCACATAGAAGCAGGCTTTGATAATAACCAGCCCGTTAAAGAGTTAAACTGGTTAGCCAACCATATTAAAACCATACCTTATAAAGCGATTAGCTTTGCAACAATTAACCAGCCAAATAACGCATTTAAACTAGCACTTCAGCAGCTAGAACATTGCTCTCTTGTAGGCATTAGAGATATCACTGAAGGTCATGATGCCGAGCGCTTATTGAGCCCACATTGCCTCGATAACCTGCAGCACTTGAGCCAATTAAAGCTGCATTTTGAAGCCCAATTTGAAGTAGAAAACCTCAACATCACCGAGCGGCTCATTTCTTATGCCAACCAAGTTAGTGACTTACAAATAATCATTAATCACACTGGGCTTGCACACAACCTTGCTAACTGGGCAGCTGCAATTGAACTACTTGCAAAGCAGCCTAATGTTGCGATTAAGTTTTCAGGTTTTGAGTTACTCATGCTTAATAGCGAGCAGCAAAGCCAATGTTTTATACATATATTAAAGCATTTTGGTATGCAAAGAGTGATGTTTGCCAGCAACTTCCCAGTGTGCCAAATTAACATTAACTACAATGAGTTATGGCAACATTACCGCACTCTCTGTGACGATACTATTATCTGGCAGCACCTGAGTTACAAAAATGCAGCGCGCCTCTATCAACTCTAAATAAAAACCGCTATATTTAGCTCAACAGTTTAAAAAACGAGCATGCGTATGGCCATTTTTAATTCACCTTCTCTTAAATACACATTACTTCCTTTTTCGCTAGCCGCCTTATTAACAGGTTGTGGCGGTGGAGGTAGCGACAATGCGACCAACCCAACAACGGATAATAGCGGCTGGACTTCAGGTGTATTTGCTAGCTCAGGACAATTTAAAGGTCAATGCCAAGCAATTAATGAAAAAAACTGGCTACGCTCTTGGAGTAACGAAACCTACCTATGGTATGACGAAATTATTGATACCAATCCGGCATTAACATCAGGCGTTATTGATTACTTTAATACTTTAAAAACTGAGCAACTGACTGAATCGGGTGCGCAAAAAGATAATTTTCACTTTAGTTTGCCGACCGATGAGTGGCAAAGACAAAGCCAATCTGGCCTGAGCTTTGGTTATGGCTTTAACATAAAAATAATTGCAGGTAGTGCGCCACGCCAAGCTATTGTTAGCTACACCGAGCCAAATACCCCAGCTAGTAATCAAAATATTATTCGTGGTTTTGAGCTTTTAGAAGTTGATGGTGTTGATTTTATTAACACCACATCATCGAGTGAGGTAGGTATTATTAATGCAGGTTTATTCCCCGAGCAAACGGGTAAAGTTACCGAATTTGTATTTAGGGATATCAGCACCAATGAAAATCGCACTGTTACGCTCACGTCTCAAAATATCGAATCGCAACCAGTAATGAATGTTCGTACCGATTTAGCCGATGGTGATGTAGGTTATTTTCAATTTAATAGCCACAACGCCATAGCCGAGACACAGCTTTACAACGCCTTTAACCAACTCGCTGCCAGTAGCATTAAAGATTTAGTCATTGATGTGCGCTATAACGGAGGGGGACTATTACAAATGGCTAGCCAAGTAGGCTACATGGTAGGGGGCAATAACACGCAGGGCAAAATATTCGAACGCACTATTTTTAACGATAAATACCCCAATACTAACCCTGTGACAGGGCAAACACTGACACCGATGCCTTTTACAAATCGTTTTGTTGGCTTTGAAAATAATCCTGCAATTGTAGCAGGCACGCCGTTACCCACCTTGAACTTGGAAAGGGTATTTTTACTCACCACCAGCAGTACCTGCTCGGCTAGTGAGGCTATCATTAACGGGCTGCGCGGAGCAGATGTTGAAATTATTCAGATAGGCGCAGGCACCTGTGGTAAACCCTATGGCTTTTACCCTACCGATAACTGCGACACCACTTATTTTACCATTCAATTTACTGGCGAAAACAATAAAGGTTTTGGTGAGTATTCAGATGGCTTTGCACCGCAAAATACTATTGATGACGCACGCCAACCTGTTCGTATTGCAGGGTGTGCTGTTGCTGATGACTTTACTAAACGCTTAGGTGATGCAAGTGAAGGCTTACTCGATACTGCGCTGAGCTATAGAGCAACTGGCAGTTGCCCAGCTCCAAGCTCGATAAATAGTGTTCTTGGTTTTGCGCCCACTATCGCCACCGATATACCAGAAGTAAAAGATATGCGAATTCAAACCATGCTAGAACAAAATACTATTCTTAGTGATAACATGAGATAAGCAATGAACATATTATTAGCAATAAGCATGGCTGCAGCGACATTAGGGCTAACGGGTTGCTTAGCGCAAAGCTCAGAACCCACACCTAAGTTGCAACATGCGTTACTGGTTGAGCCAAATAGCGCTAAAGTAGCCGAGGCTATTACGCAACTGCTGCATAGCTCGCAGGTTCAATTAGCCGATGACGTCTTTGTAACCTCAAGCACAGTTACGCTTGAGCAACTTAATCACAAAAACTCTCAGGGAAATCCGATTATGGGCAAGCAGCTTAATATGCCGGATCAGTTTGAACTGATGATTAAGGGAGAGCGCTGTTTTGTTCGCCACCTTGATAGCAAAGCAACCATTGAACTAAAACAGGTGCTTTGTAAAATAAATCCACAGCGATAAAAAGCCGGTAAGTGAGTTATCACTTACCGGCTATTCATAAATAGAGCTATTTAACCTGAACTCTGGATAATAAATCCATCTCAAGCAGAGTTCAGGTTATTTATTTTATTTCTACGCGTTGTGAGCGCATTACAATTTCATCGTTAAGTTCAATCCCAAGACCTGGTTCTTCTGATACTTCAAAAAAGCCATTTTTAGGTTGTGGATCTTGTAAGCATAATTCTCGGTTCCACTTTTTAATCGCATAAGTATGATGTTCATGGATTAAAAAGTTAGGGATCGCTGTTTCTAAGTGCAATGCTGCCGCGGTTGCAACCGGCCCACCACATACGTGTGCCTGAATACGCACGTCAAAAATATCGGCGTAATCACATACTTTTTTAGTTTCAGTAAAGCCACCACATAAACCAATATCTGGCTGCAATACATCAATACTTTGATCTTCCAAATATGGACGCACACCCCAACGGTTATATAAGCGCTCGCCGCCAGCAATAGGCACAGCCACTTTATCAGCCACTTTGGCATGTAACGAATGGTTCAAATAATTCACTGGCTCTTCAAAATACATACAGTCGAATTCTTCTGCAATCTCACCAATTTGAATTGCTGATGTCGCCCCTGGTAAGCTATGACATTCAAAAATAATATCGACTTCGTCACCCACGGCTTCACGAATAGCTTGCATACGGGCACGGTATAGTTTCATTTCTGGGCGGGAAATAATATTTGTACGATCGTAATAGGTATTGCCATCTTTATCATATTGAATTGGGTCAACTTTTACTGCATCGTAACCTTCTGCAATTGCCTTAAGCGCCGCTTCAGCATATTCTTGTGGCTGCACCAATGCTTTAAATTCGCTGTCCCAGTCAAACTGTAACTGTGATGCATAAGTACGTAGTTTGTCATTAACTTTACCACCAAGTAACTGATAAACAGGTAAACCCAATGCTTTACCTTTTATATCCCAAAGCGCCGTATCAATTGCACTCATTGCTGCATAAACTACAGGCCCACCGCCTAAACCCCAAAAGCTTTCACGCAACATACGTGACCATAGTTTTTCAGTTTGAAACGGGTCGTGGCCAATTAAAAAGGCATCGGCCATTTCTTTGATCATCGCAGCGGCAGCGCTGTGACCTAAGTCATACGCAAGACCGGCTTCACCTACACCGCTAATCCCTTCATCGGTATGAATGCGAACAAATACCGGCGTCCATGCAGGACGTTCAGGACAATGAATATCAAAGACTTCAACGCGATTTACTTTCATAAAAAATTCCTTATTAACCTTTATCGGTTATTTTGCAAAACTTGGGTCAAGACGATACGCTTTTCGTAACATGGCAGGCCATGCTAGCTGCCCCCCAGTACTGCCGCTGTGAACAACGTTCGCTTGGTTATAAATGTTATCAATAATAGCTTGTGGTACTGCAATCGCTTCTTGGACGCTTGATTGAATGGCTAACTGTATTTCACAGGCACGCTGAAGGTCATAAAAGCGCATAAACGCATCACCTACTGTTGGCCCTACCGTTAAGCCGCCGTGGTTCACCAATAGCATATGATTGGTGGTGCCTAAATCTGTTTGCAGGCGTTTACGCTCATCATCATTCACCGCTAGACCTTCATAACCATGGTAAGACAGAGAAGGTAATGAAAACATCGAATACTGACTTAACGGTAACAGCCCTTCTTTTTGTGTTGCAACTGCAATGGTTTCTTTAGTGTGCAGGTGTATGACGCAATGGGCATCCTCACGTACTTCATGAATGGCACTGTGAATGGTAAACCCCGCCGGGTTAATATCAAATGGAGTGTCGTCAATAATGCGGCCATTTAAATCGACTTTAACTAAGTTAGATGCAGTGATCTCATCAAACGTTAAACCAAACGCGTTTACTAAATAATGATCCGTACCCGGTAAGCGAGCAGAAAGGTGCGTATAAATTAAATCCCCCCAACGAAAATGGTCAACCAATCGATAACATGCGGCTAAATCAACACGTAATTGCCACTCTTGTTCTGATACTTTATTTTTTAAATCGAGCTGGGGTAAATCAAACATAACAAGCCTTTTAAAACACAGCATAGCGCTAGTGATTATAGATGTTTAGAAGTCTAAATGAGTATTCGCATGATGGCAATCACCAAATAAAAAAGCCACACAAAGGTGTGGCTCTTTTTAGATTGCGTTAGCGATTATTGTACTTTTGATAGGTAATCGGCAATTGCTTCAAATTCTTCATCAGTCACAGTCGCAACCATTGCTTTCATCGCCATAGACATACCATTGCTACGTGCGCCTGACTTGATGTCTTTCATTTGCGCTACTAAATACTCTTTGTTTTGACCATTTAGTTTAGGGTACATCGCCATAATAGGTGCTTTACCATCTGCACCATGACATGTTTGACAATTTTTAGCGGTGTAAAGTGCAGCGCCATCAGCAGCGGCTGCTGAAAATGAAAAACTTGCGGCTAAACCAATACCCGCGCCTAATAAAAGTGTTTTTATCTTGCTCATTGTATTTACTCTTCTTTTTACGGTTAAAAAAACGGTTGTGATAATTGTAGTCAATAAATCTTTAAAAAGCATACGTCCTTGATAAGGTTTGACGATCAATCAGAACAAATACGTGTATCCCTCATAAAACAAATATTAGCTTGCCTTAGCTGAGCAGATACTTAATAACACCTTACCAAATAAGATCGTCTGGCACTTCAAAATCAGCATACGGATCGTCTTCGTCTTTAGCTTTGTTCTCAGGTTCGACATGAAACACAATATACTTTTCATCAACCTCAGCCACTTTGCGTGCAGGCTCGTCTTCTAATACGTAAAACTGGCCTTCTAATACACAAATAGCTAAACGTCCGCCCGAGAGCGCCTTTTGCGTTTTTTCATTCACATCAAGCCCTTTCACTTTATTTTCATAAGTAAAGTTAAAGGTACGCTCACCGCGAATTGATTCTTGATTATGATGCTCTAGAATTTGCTTAACACGGGCTACTTGCTCGCGTTGCTTTAATTCTTCTTGGCGCGTTTTGTTAAGCTCTTCGGCTTTTTGCTGCTGCTCAAGCTTGGTTTGCTGAATATGTTTTTGCAAATCATTTGGGTTACTTGTCGCTCCCTTCTTTTGCTTTTTCTGTTGCTTGCGCTTTTCTGATTTAGCAACTTTGGCTTTATGTGATGTTGTTAAACCAGCTTGGAGCAATTGCTCTTGTAGTGACCCCATGGCGTGTTCCCACTAAAAACGAATATTAATGCTATTTTAATCACCAACGAGCGTAAATAACAGCGCTATTGGTATTAATCTAACAAACTACTGAAAACAAAGCATGATTTAGCGCAATAAAGATTAATTTATGAAAACCCTAGGATATAATGCGGTTCAACTAATAAGCAATGTTAACGGCAGTCGATGCGCTTACCTCACTTACTCTTTTGTTCTGTTTTCATTTTTTTTGTTTTATACGCACCACAGCCATTGTTAAGTTTATTTGCCACTGAATTTAATGTAGCGCCTGCCATTGCGGGCAGCTTAATGACTGCCACTATGCTGCCTTTAGCCATTGCCCCTTTGGTGTATGGGTTGTTTTTAGCCAAGCGAAACCCATTATTAATTTTACGCACTGCAATGTTATTCCTCGGTGTGGGCTGTATATTATTTATTTATGCCCCTAGCTTTGAGCTGCTGTTACTGGTTCGGTTTTTACAGGGGTTGACTTTGCCTGCCGCACTGACCGCTATGACCAGTTATATTGGTATGAGTTATCAAGCCGATACATTGCAAAAAAATATGACTCTTTATATTGGTAGTACAATTGTCGGTGGTTATTTTGGCCGAGTATTGGCTGCGCTCTTTAGCGACCTGTGGTCATGGCAAAGTTTTTATTACTTAATTGCTGCCGTGTTGATAATACTCGCGCTCAGTATTCCCCATAAACGCTTTGTCCTGAGTAACTCCAATGAGGTGTTATCACCATTGGATTATATTAAACAACTTAAAGAAGGCTCAGCACTTAAGCTCTATGGTGCCATATTTTGTATGTTTTTTTGCTTTGCAGCGCTATTAAACTACTTGCCTTTTATTTTAAAAAAGACCTTTTTAATTAATAACACCCGCGACATTGGCTTAGTTTATAGCGGTTATCTAATTGGCGCGTTAGCCTCTATTTTTACCCCGTGGTTATTAAAAAAAATGACCTCAGCTTGGCGCTTGTTGGCAGCGGTATTCCTATTTTATAACCTTAGTATTGTGTTATTAATGAGCCATTCACTGATGTTGTTTTTAGTTGCATTCACACTCTTTTGTGGCGCTATGTTTGTAATTCATTCAACGGCGGCCCCACTAGCTAATAAAATTAGTCACGCTCCACCGAGTGTTACTAATGGTTGTTACGTGTCATTTTATTACAGCGGTGGCGCACTAGGGTCATTATTACCTGGGGTGGTTTATCAAACGCATGGACAAACCGCGTTTATGGCAACACTTCTTGCGGTTTGCTTATGTGGGCTGGGGCTTATTTTGTGGGCTCAGCGCGATGGCAAAAACATTACCCGCGGCTGATGCTCAGTAAAATCAAAGAAACGCAGTAAATCAGGCTTAGTTAATAGCCATGTTTGGGTATTTATAAATGGATGGCAATGAAATAAGTCGCCAAACCAAATATCCTGATCAAGCCAGAGCGTTACATCTCGTTGCTTATCGTTCATTAAGCTGAGCATCGATACACAACCCGGTGCAACCTTTAGATACTTAGCCAAGCGCTCATTAGAGGCAAATCCTAAACGCGATAGTCCTTGTTGTTTAGAAAGTGATTTTAAATCGAGTTGTTTATCGTGAGCGGTGATCACTAAAAAATGGCGCTTACCTTCGTTATCCCGCAAAAATAGATTTTTTAATCGTGTTCCTGGGCGATTCACCATCAGCTCGTCGGCATCTAAGCTACCATGTAACGCTGGATGCTCAATTACATCATAGTTAATATCAAGCTGAGCTAACACTGCTGCTAATTTTTGTTTATCCGCTAACATACTACAAACAACGCCCTCTTAATTGCACACTTAAATCACGCCATAGCACTTCGTTTATTTCATGCTTGTCTGCACAATAGTTACGTTGTGCAAGCTCTTTATTAAGAAACTCTACCGCTTGATCTTCTAATTGTAACTTAAGCACGCTCGACTCTTCAAAATGCTCTTGTTCGGCAAAACGCTTTACATCGCTTCGGGTTAGTTTTCTATTGATATTAATTTGCTCGCGGCTCTTAGCCTTTACAGAGACCACATAGGCAAAAAGCTTGTTACCTTGCTCATCAAGGGTGTCATAAAATTGTTTATTATTAATTTCATAAGGAGGTTCATCTACCGAGCTAGCACAACCAAAAAGGAAAACCATTAAAACTAAAGCGTATTTTTTCATTATGTATTGTCGTTTTAGTAAATATTGAGGCCGAGTTTAACAAAAATTAGTTAAAACGGAAAAATTTGTGAAAAAATACTTGACCAAAAACGTAAAAATATTTAAAGTTCACCCCGCTTAAGACTCAGCACTTAAGCATTTACAGTATATGTAAATTAGGAATGTGGGGCTATAGCTCAGCTGGGAGAGCGCCTGCCTTGCACGCAGGAGGTCAGCAGTTCGATCCTGCTTAGCTCCACCACTTTCCTACCCTCTCCTTTAAGTAATATCCTTATTTTTATATTCTAAATAAACTTCTCTGTTAATAATGCTTTGTATTTTTTAATCTCTTTGTTTGCTTAATTGTTTGATTTTGCTAAATCGAGATCAAAAATGCCGAGCAAAGCCCGGCATTTTTATCGTTTATAAGGTTGGGTAAGTTATTCGCGAACTTGACCAACACCATTCACTAAATATTTTTCAGTGGTTAATGACTCAAGCCCCATAGGGCCATAAGCATGTAGCTTGGTCGTTGCAATACCAATCTCTGCCCCTAAGCCTAGTTGTGAGCCATCAGAAAAGCGTGATGACGCATTAACCATAACAACCGACGCATCCACACTACGCTGAAATAACTCTGCTGCCGCATCGTTCTTAGTACAGATAACTTCAGTATGATTTGAACCAAATTGAGCAATGTGTTCAACCGCTGCATCAAAACTTGGCACAATGCGAATTGCTAACTCTAGGTCTAAGTACTCTTCGCCAAATTCGTTATCAGCAAGTACAGTAGCGTTATCAAAGTACTCAGCCGCCTTGGCATCAGCATTAATTTTTACACCTTCTTGACGAAGCACAACTGCACACAGATTTAAAAACTCATCAGCTACATCTTGGTGTACCACTAAACCCTCTAGTGCATTACATACGCCAGTACGTTGAGTCTTGCCATTTAGCAGTAGATTGAGCGCCACTTCTAAATCAGCATCTTTATCTACATATAAATGACAAACGCCTTTAAAGTGCTGAATAACAGGGATTGTGCTGTTTTCAGTAACATAGTTGATTAGGCCTTCACCGCCACGAGGGATGATTAAGTCAATGCTATCGCGTTGTTGCATCAATTCCATGAGCAAGGCGCGGTCAGGATCTGGGATCACTGAAATTAACGCAGTTGGTAGAGCATGTTTAGTAAGCACGCTATGCATTACACTGGCAATGGCTTGTGAGCTTTTAAGCGCTTCTTTACCACCGCGTAAAATAACACCATTGCCTGATTTAAAGCATAATGCACCCGCGTCAGCCGTTACATTAGGACGCGCTTCATAAATCATACATACCACACCTAGTGGTACACGCATTTTACGAATTTTAATCCCATTAGGGCGCTCAGTAATGTCACGTAACTGACCAACAGGATCATCAAGTGAAACAATCACTTCGATACCCTCAGCCATGGCTTCAATACGCTCATCATTCAATGTTAGACGGTCTATCATTGATGCCGCTAAGTTATTGTCGCGTGCAGCACTTAGGTCACTCTCGTTTTCTTTAATTATAAATTCTTTTTGATCTCTTAATGCCGCTGCCATATCGGTTAACACTTTGTTTTTAGTCTCGGTATCGAGTAAAGCAAGTGTATGTGCAGCCTTTGCTGCTTGGCGTGATATATCCGTAATTAAACTCATGACTTCTCCAATAATGCGATATCTTTTTCTGAAATAATTGGTCCAATTGAATCCTGCATTTTTTCGCTGAATTCACTCTGCTCGTTATCTGCAATAAAGTTTAACAAGCAGCTACTGTAATTTGCTGTGGCTTTAGCTAAACGCGTACCATCTTCACTGCGCACTAAGATAGTATCGCCCACAGCAAACTCGCCATGTACTTCTCTGATCTCATCGCCACGTAAGCAGCCGTCTTCACCTTCTAATGAATCATCGAACGATCCATCTACAACAACTTCACCCTGCTCATTGGCGGTGTGTGTCATCCAGTGAATAGAATCTTGCATTGGTTTTTCATAAGGCAAGAATACACTTCCTGGGTTTTCACCGGCTAACAAGCGAGTAAAGGTTTCTTCTTTAAAGCCATTAATAATGTAAGTTGCAATACCATGTGAAGTAGCTTTCTCTGCCGCTTCAATCTTGGTTTTCATACCACCTGTACCTACCGCACTGGTAGCACATCCTGCCATAGCATAAATAGAATCATCAATTGATTTTATTTCAGGCAATAATACGGCATCGTCATGCAAATTTGGGTTTTTATCGTACAAGCCATCTACATCCGAGAAAATCATTAATGCGTCGGCATCAGCGGCTGCTGCAACCATGGCTGATAGATTATCGTTATCACCCACTTTTAAATCATCTGTTGTTACTGCATCATTTTCATTAATGATAGGTAGCACGCCATGCTCTAGCAATGTAAATACGGTTTCACGGATACTCTGGTAACGCTCACGGTCACGTAAGTCACCATGAGTTAATAATAGCTGCGCTGATGGAAAATCAAAGAAACGATCCCACATAGCCATCATTTCTGTTTGTCCTGCTGCTGCCATCGCTTTTTTCATTACCACTGAACGAGGTTGTTCTGATGGAAATAAGTGTGAGCCAGCCGCTACAGAACCAGATGAAACTAAAATAACTTCTATTCCACGTGCGCGACAGCGAACAATAAACTGTGCGATGGTTAATAAATAACGTGAACGACAGCCATCTTGATCGGGTGCAATTAAGGCACTGCCCACTTTAAGTACGATACGTCGCCAATTTAACTTTTGCATAAGTGCTCAACTTTCCATTTAATTTGTATTCATCACATTGATGAATGAAACTAGGTCGCTATGTTTATAACACAGCGTCGAATTTGTTTATCATTGCCCACACTTTTTACACACACGTACACCGTCTCTAAAACTAGCGTTTTAAATTAAGATGCAAAAATAAATAGTATTAACCCAATAAATAAATCGGATCGTACTAACTAAAAAAATATAAAGTGTTGTTTATGTATCGCTGTAAAAAGCTGTGTGCGGCCTTTTTATTAACAACATACATAGAGCCTCTTAAGTCTGGTACACCAACAGATAGGGTGATGACTTAAGGACCGAGATTTAACCGCCACGATGGGGATTAAATATTGAAAGGTAATAGTTCAACTCAAACCTTTATTTATCTGCACTGAGCAAATAAACACCTTGAGCAAAACCATACCAAAGAGTCCGGTAAATGATATTGTATGTTCAAATATTACAAAACAAAGTAAAAACAATCAGTAAGAGAGTTAAAATGTTTATATCAAACATGATTAAGTATTTAAACTATAAACTTGGTTAGATAACTAATTATTCGAACACGAAGTATAATACGTCAAAGTAGCGGCTTAGATCAAGGCTAAAATTCAAGCTAAATAGGTCCACACTGCTAAAGCGAGTGTTTTTTACATTAACTATCATACAGTTAGACTACTATAAATAGGAGTTATAGAGACTATAACTTTGATAACATTTTAGAAAATGACGTTAACACTAAATAAATAAGTATTATTTATTAGCTAAATTGAATTTACACGTGTATACCCACTGTATTACTGGTAGGTAACAGTTATACTTTTAAACATTATTAATATTAAGGAGTTTTTACTCTATGTCAGCAATTTATATAGCCGGTATTGCATTGTGTTCGGTGCTAGCCCAATGGGTCGCCTGGGCATTCAGAGTACCCGCTATTCTGTTTTTGTTGCTTACTGGGCTTTTATTAGGGCCATTTACTGGCGTATTAGACCCTGATGCTTTATTAGGCGATTTACTTTTTCCTGTGGTGTCTTTAAGTGTTGCTGTGATTTTATTTGAAGGATCATTAACACTGCATTTCCGGGAGCTTAAAGGGATCAGTAAAGTCGTAAGAAACCTCTGTTCTATTGGTATGCTTATGACCTGTGTCGTTATCAGTTTAAGCGCCTATTGGTTATTAGAGCTAAATTGGCGAGTCGCAGCAGTACTTGGCGCTGTGCTTGTTGTAACCGGACCAACGGTTATTGCGCCACTGCTCAACTCAATGCGACCCACTCAAGACATCGACCGTATTTTACGCTGGGAAGGCATAGTCATAGACCCTATTGGCGCATTATTCGCGGTATTAGTATTTGAAGCCGTGATGTTAGTTGGTCAGGGTGAAGTGCTTAGCCACACTATCGTTGCACTAGTTAAAACCGTTGGCGTTGGTTTGAGTATTGGTGTGGTTTCAGGCTGGATCACAACGCAACTAATGCGCCGCGAATGGCTGCCATTTGAGCTACATAAATTTGGCATTTTAGCGTTAGTGTTAATTAGTTTTTCGATTTCAAACCATTTAAGTCATGAGTCAGGCTTATTGGCCGTGACTGTATTTGGCATTTGGTTAGCTAATCAAGATGACTTAGAAATAGATTCGGTGCTTGAGTTTAAAGAAGATCTTTCGATGATTCTGATCTCAACCTTGTTTATATTACTAGCTGCCAGATTACAACTATCTGACTTAATGATGCTCGACAGCGACGTATTTATATTCTTAGCTATTGTGTTATTTATTGCGCGCCCATTGTGTATTGCTATTTCAACCTTTGGCACCGATTTACCAATGAAGTCTCGCTTGGTGCTGGCTTGGATTGCGCCTCGCGGTATAGTTGCTGCAGCCGTAGGTTCTGTATTTGCATTAAGTATGATAGAAGCCGGTGTAGCCGATGCACAAAAAATGGTGCCATTGATATTCACGGTTATTATTGTCACTGTGGTACTGCAAAGCTTAACCGCTATCCCTGTTGCTAAATTGCTTGGGGTGCGCCAGCCCTCCCCTAATACTATTTTAATTATTGGTGCAAACCATGTATCTAGAGCGATTGCTCGTGGATTGAAAGAACAAAACATTCCCGTTCATTTATCAGACCCTGCTTGGGAAAACTGTAAAATGGCACGTATGGATGGTTTACCTTGTTATTACGGTAACCCACAATCTGAGCATGCTGAACGCTATTTACCTTTAACCACTATTCGCAGTGTTTTAGCGCTTTCACCTAATCGCCATCATAACGCATTAGGGGTGCAGTATTTTTCTCATTTATTGAATGAAAAAAATGTATTTTCACTACGCTCATCTTCATCACATGCTAAAGCAAATAAAGACAGTGCAACGTTCTTATCTCGACAAATTTTGTTCGGTGAAAACGGCGCATATGCTCGTTTAAGTAGCGTGATAGCCAAAGGCGGCAAAGTGAGTGCAACGCGAATATCTGAAGAATTTAGCTGGCAGCAGTATTTAGAAATGAATCCTGAAGCGATCCCACTGTTTATTCTCAAAGGGGATAAAGACAGTGATGAAGACGCACCAGTGAAAATGAGGCCTTTTACCAGTGATATGGAAAAGCCACCACAAGAAGGTGAGCGAGTGGTTGCGTTACAGCCGCCTAAGATATCGCTATTAAAAGATCCGGCCAATAACAAAGCCAAAGACAATAAAAAAGACGAGTAATAACTAAAAAGCGAGATTGCCACAAAGGCATTCTCGCTTTTTATTTACATACCTGAACTCTGGTTAAGAGATTTACTAACATATTAAATCATAGTCATAATTAGGTTTATTCTCTCTAGCCAGAGATAGATTTATTATCCAGAGTTTAGGTTACATAGGTAAGCGCGCGCGGGTAACGACACTGGCTGGCATTTTTTCAGCAAGTTTTGTTAATGCTCGCTCTATTTTTTTATGTGTCGCTTTATCGGCTACCGTGGTGTTAAACAGCCAACGATAAGCATCTTCGAAATCTCTTGGACTACCATAACCTTGATTAAACAAGCCAACTAATCGTAACTGCGCTTTTAAGTTGCCTTGCGCTGACGCCTCACGTAAGTAGGTTATTGCCATGGTTTTGTCTTTTTGGACCAACTGCCCAACGTCGTAGTAGCGACCTAGTTGCTCTAATGCAGCCGCTAAGCCCTGCTCAGCCGCTTTTTTCATGTAATACACACCTAAAGCAACATCACGCTCAACACACACTTTATAAGCGAGCATATCACCGTATAGGAATTGATATGATGGCAATGCCATTTTATTGGCTCGCGCTTCTATATCTTGTACTAACTGGCAATTATCTGCCTTTACGCGGGCTAGATGAGTGTTCTCATTAATTAAAGCTATTAACTCAGATTCAGTATACAGCGGCACAGCTGCAGGACTTTCTTCAGCTAAGCTATTGCTTACATTAAATAAAGAAAGTGTGAGTAGTGATAATGACCACACAGAGCAACGAGAAGATAAACGCATATTAACCACTTTAAAAATAAACTTACCAAATAATATACAAAGATCGTTCCACTATTAATAGCGTCACTTTTCTGCAGACATAAAAAAAGCTGCACATGGCAGCTTTTTTCAACATAAACCCAATTATGCAAATGGGCTACGAAGTATCATCGTTTCAACACGATCTGGACCTGTAGAGATAATATCAACAGGTACGCCAGTGATTTCTTCAATACGTTTAATGTAATCAATTGCCGCTTTAGGTAAACCTTCAAGCGATGTTACACCCACTGTATTTTCAGACCAACCAGGCATTTCTTCGTATACTGGCGTTACTTTATCGTAACCTTCAGCTGCTAATGGCGTCACGTTTGTCACAGTGCCATCTTCAAGCTTATAACCAGTACAGATTTTAAGTGTTTCTAAACCATCTAAAACGTCAAGTTTAGTTAAACAAAATCCTGAAATGCTGTTGATTTGGACTGCACGGCGCATAGCCACTGCATCTAACCAACCAGTACGACGTAAACGACCTGTAGTAGCACCAAATTCATGACCTTTGTCACCTAAATGCTTACCTACTGGGTCTTGCTTATCAAGACCGTCGTAAAGCTCTGTAGGGAAAGGACCTGAACCTACACGTGTTGTGTACGCTTTAATGATACCTAGTACATAATCGAGGTGTAATGGGCCAAAACCCGCACCTGTAGCAACGCCACCAGCGGTGGTGTTTGAAGATGTTACATAAGGGTAAGTACCGTGATCAATATCAAGTAGTGTACCTTGTGCACCTTCAAATAAGATGTTGTCACCAGCGTTACGCGTTTGATCTAAAAGCTCAGTTACATCAACTACCATTGCTTTTAAAATGTCTGCGACAGCCATTGCATCATCAAACGTTTTTTGAAAATCCACAGCATCTACTTTGTAGTAGTTCACTAATGTGAAGTTGTGGTATTCCAATACTTCTTTTAACTTAGTAGCAAATAATTCAGGATTGAATAAATCGCCAACACGTAAACCACGACGTGCTACTTTATCTTCATACGCTGGACCGATACCACGACCCGTTGTACCGATTGGTTTATCGCCACGCGCAGTTTCGCGAGCTACATCTAATGCAACATGGAAAGGCAATATTAGCGGACATGCTTCACTGATTAAAAGACGATCACGTACAGGTACGCCACGCTCTTCAAGCATGCCAATTTCTTTCATTAGCGCTTCTGGTGATAAAACAACACCATTACCAATCACACATTTAACATTGTCACGTAATACACCCGATGGAATAAGGTGTAGAACTGTCTTTTCACCGTCGATCACTAAAGTATGGCCAGCGTTATGACCACCTTGATAACGAACTACTAAAGATGCTTTATCTGTAAGGAGGTCAACTACCTTACCCTTACCTTCGTCACCCCATTGGGTGCCTAGTACAACAACGTTTTTACCCATTGCAAATTCACTTAGAGAAAATTAGGACGAGATTTTACCAGAAAACTAAAGCAATGTTCACCCCGTTTAGCTTATTTTTTCCTCGTGCGGCTAGTAAACATCAGTGTTTAGCTAATAATCACATAAATAACAATCATTTATAGCCTTAAAATTGAGATAACAAAAAGCCCTGCAATTGCAGGGCTTTTTCAAATTTAACTAAAGCTATGATTACTGAGCTTTCGCGCCTTTCATGTATTGGAAGAAGTCGCTATCCGGTGATAACACCATCACGTCTTGCTTGCCTTTGAAAGTTTGCTTATAAGCTTCTAAAGAGCGAACAAAGCTAAAGAACTCAGGGTCTTTATTGTAAGCACTAGCGTAAATCGCAGCAGCGTCAGCATCACCTTGACCACGAACAGAACGAGCATTACGTTCTGCATCGGCAAGCATTACTGTTACACGACGGTCAACACCTGCACGAATTGTTTCGGCTTTTTCCTGACCTTCAGAGCGGTGCTCTTTAGCAACTGCAGTACGCTCAGCGCGCATACGTTGGTAAATAGAGCTACTCACCTCTTGTGGTAAGTTAATTTGCTTAACACGCACATCAAGTACTTCAATACCAAGCTCACTAGCACTTTCAGAGGCTTGTACTAACGCTTCTTCCATCAGCTCGCTACGCTCACCAGATACAATTTCACGAATAGTACGCGTACCAAAGTTAGTACGTAGCCCATTGTTTACCTTTTGCTTAAGTAGTGTTTCAGCGTATTGCTTATCACCACGTGCACGCAGGTAAAAAGAGCTAAAGTCGTTTACGCGCCACTTTACAAACGAGTCAACGATTAAGTCTTTTTTCTCGCTAGTTACAAAGCGATCTGGTGTGCCATCTAGCGTTTGAATACGTGCATCAATGCGACGTACTTGGCTAAAAAATGGGACTTTTAAGTGTAAACCCGGACCATAAACTACAGCTTGATCATCGCTGTCTTTTTGCACTTTACTAAATAAAAGCACAATCGCTTTTTGACCTTCAGAGACCACGAACACCGACGAGAAAGACATCACAATGGCGGCTAATAGGATTACTAAACTAAAGTTTTTCATTGCTCTTATCTCCCGTCGTTAAAACGATCATTGTTAAAGCGATCGTTACCACTATTAACAGTGCTGTTGCGTGACGTATTTACCTTGTTACGTAAATCGTTAATATCGCTTGAGCTTGGTAAAGCAACGCGTGTTGATGAACCCTGTTTCTCCATGATTTTATCAAGTGGTAAGTACATCATGTTATTACCGCCTTTAACATCAACCAATACTTTAGAGCTATTAGCCAGCACTTCTTGCATCGTATCTATGTATAAACGCTCACGTGTTACTTCTTTAGCTGCTTGGTATTCTGGAAGTAATTTCTCAAAACGAGCCACTTCACCTTGCGCTTCTAAAGTAATACGTTCTTGGTAACCTTCAGCTTCTTGCGTCATACGAGTTACTTGACCACGCGCACGCGGCTCAATTTCACGGGCATACGCTTCTGCTTCACGAATAAAGCGTTGCTCATCCTCTTGGGCTGCAATTGCATCATCAAACGCATCTTTAACTTCCATTGGTGGACGTGAGTCCTTGAAGTTAACGTCAGTTACGATTAAACCTAAATTATAAGGTTCGATGATTTGATTTAGCTCATCCCAGGTATTTTGACGCACAACTTCACGGCCGTTCGTCAGTACTTGGTCCATTTTTGAATGACCAACAACGTAACGCAACGCACTATCTAATGCTTCTTCAAGGCTGCTGTCAGCGTTAGTAACACTAAATTTGTACAAGTAAGGGTCGATTACTCGATACTGTACTTCAAATTCAACGCTTACTACGTTTTCATCTTCGGTTAGCATAAAACCTGATGCTGATAACGAGCGAACAGCTTCGATATCAACTGGAATAACCGTTTCAATAAAGGTCATTTTCCAACGCAAGCCTGGATCTGCAATTCGGTCAAACTTACCAAATTGAAGAACGACACCGCGCTCAGCTTCTTTCACCGTATAAATACCGCTTAGCGCCCATACAATTGCAGCGATAATAAGTACAAATGAAATACCGGCTCCGCCAAGTCCACCACCGCTACCATTGCCGGATTTTTTACCGCCAAATAAGCCGTTAAACTTGTTACTGAATTTACGGAACACCTCGTCTAAATCAGGTGGGCCTTGATCACGTCCGCCTTTGTTATTCCACGGATCTTTGTCATTGCCATTATTACCCGGTTCATTCCAGGCCATAGCTATACTCCATTGTTATCTAAATAAATTCGGAAATTGTGTTAAATCTAACAAATCTTCTGCGTTTCTTATACTAAAACCGACATTAATCTTGCAGTTTTTAATCGCAGCTAATAAAACTTTCAATTTCAGGGCCAAAATCTTTAATTAAACGGTTCCATTCAATCATAGGTAATCGTACATCAAGCAACCAATTACCTTGCTCATCAAACCGTTCATTGTGTACTGCGCTTAAATTAAATAGCGATGCTCTTAAACGCCCATACTGCGGTGCGAGTAACAGTGTTTCGTTAAGCATTTGTTTAGCGAGTAAGTCGCTGATAGCTTCACTAAGTAATTCACAGCCTTCGCCAGTTTTTGCCGATAGCCATACTCTTATAGGTTGGCCCTCGTCATCACGATCAATACGTGGCGTTACCTCATCAAGCGCATCAATTTTGTTATAAACTAATAACTGCGGTACCTCGTCGGCTTCAATCTCTTTAAGGACTTCTTGTACCTGTTCAATATTTTCTTTTCGGCGAGGGTCAGCTACATCTATCACATGCAGTTGCAAATCGGCTTCACGCGTCTCGGTTAGGGTTGCTTTAAATGCAGCCACTAAATCATGCGGTAAGTGACGAATAAACCCTACAGTATCCGCTAAAATAACGGAGCCAACATCACCTATATCGAGTTTACGTAGCGTTGGATCTAGAGTGGCGAATAGTTGATCGGCTGCATACACATCTGAATCGGTAATGTAGTTAAACAGTGTTGATTTTCCGGCATTGGTATAGCCCACCAGCGACACTGTTGGAATTTCATTACGTGTACGAGCACGTCGACCTTGTTCACGCTGTACAGCCACTTTGGCAAGTCGTGCACGAATATTTTTAATACGTGCGCGCAATAAACGTCGATCGGTTTCTAGCTGCGTTTCACCCGGACCACGTAAGCCTATCCCCCCTTTTTGGCGCTCAAGGTGAGTCCACCCACGGATTAAGCGTGTAGACATATGGCGAAGCTGCGCCAACTCAACTTGAAGTTTACCTTCATGAGTACGGGCACGCTGAGCAAAAATATCAAGAATAAGTGTTGTTCTGTCAAGCACCCGACATTGACAAACACGCTCTAAATTGCGTTCTTGAGACGGGCTCAACTGATGGTTAAAAATGACAACATCGGCATTGTGGATTTTGACAATTTCAGCTATTTCTTCCGCTTTGCCGGTACCGACAAATAACTTAGGATGTGGTGCTTGACGGCTGCCTTGCACAACCGCCAAACTACTAACACCAGCAGAAGATACCAACATTTCTAATTCATGAAGATCTTCACGATCCCCATCTTTAGGTAAGTCGATATGGACTAAAATTGCCTGTTCGCCAGATTCATAGCGGTCAAACAAGCATTACGCTCCTAATTTAAAAGTTTCCAGGTTCAGTTTCTTCAGTGTCTTCATTTCCCTGTACACCTTGGAAGTTGACTGCGCGTGCAGGTACAACTGTTGAAATTGCATGTTTATACACCATTTGATTAACAGTGTTTTCCAGTAAAATTACAAATTGGTCAAATGACTGAATTTTACCTTGTAATTTTATGCCATTTACCAAAAAAATTGATACTGGAATGCGCTCGCGGCGTAATGCATTTAAAAATGGGTCTTGTAACGATTGGCCTTTTGCCATGTTATTATTCCTTCGTTCTAGGTGTTATTATAATTAAGTGGCTGAACTAATTTAACAAAGCTAAATTTTGTCCAACTACTACTAGCTTAGCGAACTTACTACACGATGCAAGTTTTCTTCATCACCGGTTGTCAACCATGTAACGTCAGGCCAACTTCTTAACCACGTTAATTGACGCTTAGCCAATTGACGTGTGGCAGCAATACCGCGAAAAACCATTTCATCGTGATCTATTTCACCCGCAAGGTAATCCCACATCTGTCTATAACCTACACAACGAATAGAAGGCATATTGGGATGTAAATCCTCACGTAGATATAGGGTCGAAACTTCTTTTTCAAACCCCTGTTCAATCATTATTTTAAACCTTTCTGCAATTCGCTGGTGTAACTCTTTACGATCATCTGGAGCAATAGCAAATTGATGAAAAGTATAAGGTAAAGGTGGCTGTTTTTGCTTTTGCAATTCAGTCATTGTTTTACCTGTTATACGGTAAACCTCTAAAGCGCGATTAATTCGCTGTGAATCATTTTCACTCATCTTTTGCGCTGCTTGAGGATCTATTCTTAATAGCTCTTGATACAAATGTGGCCAGCCATGCTGTTTCGCCTGCATTTCAAGTTCTGCCCTTATCTGCTCATCAGCCTCAGGTAAAGGAGATAGTCCATCAATTAAGGCTTTAAAGTACATCATTGTACCTCCAACCAGTACAGGCACTTTACCTTGTTGATGAAATTTATCAATTTTTTCTATCGCATCGCGTCTAAAATCAGCCACTGAATAGGTTTCGCTTGGATCAAGTAAGTCAATTAAGTGATGTGGAGCACGTGCTAGTTCATCGGCATCCGGTTTAGCGGTACCAATATCCATACCTTTATAAACCAGTGCCGAATCAACGCTGATAATTTCAGTATTTAAATGCTCACACAGTGAAATTGCCAATGCTGTTTTACCAGCAGCGGTGGGGCCCATTAAAAATATGACCGGTAAATTACTCAACACGAATACCCTAATTAAATTGCGCTAGATAAGACTTTAATTCTATTTTAACCGCTTTTTCACGTAAACGTTCAATTGTTTGCGCATTATTTTGTAAGCGAGTTTGCTGTGCTGCAAAGGCATTACTGGCATAGAACCGTGTGGGTATTACATTTACCTGCCACGCTAACCACTTATCAATACTTTCTAATTGGGCTTTACACCCCTCAAGTAAGGCATCTACTGCGGCACTCACATCAAGTAAGTACAAGCAAACAGGCAATTTTTTAACCATAACAAACTGTTTTTCAATTAAAAGTTCAAAACCAAGCAAAGTAAACCATGATTGTTGCGCAGCCAGCATCTCAGTATCCTGTTTTGATACGTTAACCCGCACGGGTAATAACAATGCTTTGCCCTCAAGGCTGCCTTGCTCTTTAATTTGTGCAAGCCAATCATCTGCTAGCACATATTTAAAGTGTGAACAATAAAGTTGGTTTGCATCATTGAACACACAAACGCCCTGTTCAATGGTTATTATATCGACAGTGCGCAGTGCTGTATCTGATACTTGCGTCTCATTAGATTGCACAAATGCTGCCGCATTATCAAAGTGCTGCGCTTGTTGCTCATTCACGCCCTGATAAAACGCATTTACGTCATGGTAATTTTGGCTTTCGGCACGCACCTGTCCGCCTCCGCCCTGACGACTGCCATTATAAGAGGCACCGCTTGTAGATGGCGAATGACTTGGTTGTAATGACGACTTAGGATAATCAAAAAGTTCACTATTGGTCGTGTGTTCTTGGTTAAACGATGTAACCGGTGAATGATGCGTGTGAGCGGCTGGCGAATTAACAAACTCAGCTTGCAGGGGCACAACAACTTGTTTAATCGCTTGTAAAATAAAGTCATGTACTAAGCGCCCTTGATGAAAGCGCACCTCATGTTTAGCAGGATGTACGTTCACATCTACTTGACGTGGATCTATATCAATATAAATCACAAACCCAGGTAACTCTTGCTCACCACTGACCTCTTCAAATGCTTGGCGAATAGCATGCAAAATAAGTTTATCGCGCATCATACGATTATTTACATAGGTGTACTGTGTGGTATTGGCCGAGCCAACTGGCAACACCCAACCATGTAGTTGCAGCCCTGATTCGCCTGATTGGATATGTAGTCCCTGTTCAGCAAACGCTTTACCCGCGACTTGGGCAACTCGTGTAATCGCTTGAGCAGGATCGGTTTTAGCGCGATATTGCCGTACTACTTTTTCGTTATGAGTTAACGTAATTGATACATCAAAGCGACTCAGCGCAATCCGCTTTATAAGCTCATCAATATGGCTAAACTCGGTTTTTTCGGTACGTAAAAACTTACGCCGTGCTGGGGTATTAAAAAATAAGTCTTTTACTTCAATTGTAGTACCGCTGGGATGTGCCACAGGCTTTACCTCCACGGCCATATCTCGGCCTTGTGCAAAGGCTTGCCAAGCAGCTTCTTGCTGTTCGGGCTTAGAGCTTAAAGTTAAGCGAGATACCGAGCTAATGGACGCGAGAGCTTCGCCTCTAAAGCCTAGAGAACAAATATTTTCTAAGTCGTCTAGCGACTTTAGTTTACTGGTAGCATGGCGAGAGAGCGCTAATGTGAGCTCCTCTTTTGCAATCCCTGAGCCATTATCACGAATTCGAATCAGCTTATGACCACCGCGCTCAATATCTATTTGAATACGTGTCGCGCCTGCATCTAGGCTATTTTCTACTAACTCTTTAACCACCGATGCAGGACGTTCAACAACTTCACCCGCCGCAATCTGGTTTGCCAAGCGCGCAGGTAATATTTCAATACTCATAAAAACCCTAAATGTTGTGCGCTTTTAAAATTAACTCTGAGGAATATCAAGTTCTTGACCAATAAATAGCGTATTTGAACTGAGCTTATTAACCTGTTTAATTTGATTAATACTGACACCATATCGCCCTGCCAACATACTCAATGACTCCCCCGGACGTACCTTGTGCTTTGTTGGGTATTGAGACTTTAATGACGCAAACAGAGAGTCGTCGGGTGGGTTGCGCAAATAGTAATTTTTAATTGAGGTAAACATGGCTTTCGCCAAACGCTCTTGGTGATTGGCGCTTTTAAGCAGTCGCTCTTCACGAGGATTAGAGATAAATCCAGTTTCAACTAAAATAGACGGAATATCTGGCGACTTTAATACTGCAAGGCTGGCATGTTGCGGTGCCTTTTTATGCATTTTTGCTACTTTTCTTAATTCTTTTATTACTTCATCTGCAACATTAAGCCCTGTTTTCATTGAATGATCCATCGACATATCAAGCAAGGCTTGCGCTAAGTACTTTTCATTAGCAGCATCTTTAATAACATCAGCGGCCCCGCCAAGTAACTCAGAGTGCTTTTCTTTATCCTCAATCCATTTACCTATTTCTGAGTTGGCGCGTCGCAACGACAACACCCATACCGAAGCCCCATTTGGCCCTGGACTGGTAAACGCATCAGCATGAATAGAAACAAAAAAGTCGGCTTTTTTCTGGCGAGCACGATTAGTACGTGTATTAAGTTTTACAAAGTAATCGCCACTACGAACCATACGCGAAATCATACCGCGCTCAGCATCAATCATGCGCTCTAAACGCTTGGCAATTTGTAAAGTGATGTCTTTTTCGTAGGTACCTGAAGGGCCAATGGAGCCTGGATCTTCACCACCATGGCCTGCATCAATGGCAATAACAATGTCGCGTTCTTGGCTTAACTGGCGTTTTTTAGCTGCCGTTTGTGCCGGACTGACCGCCCCTTGAGGTTGACTCTTGTCGTATAAGTCGACCACTAACCTGTTTTTATAAGGCCCCGTAGGTGCCAATGCAAATACCACAGGCTTGACCGGTCCGCTTAATTCAAACACTAAACGCACGCTGTGTTCATTTTTAGGTTTTGAGTAGCGTAACTTACTAACTATTTGGTGCTTTGATGGCACACCTGGCAATGTTTTCAACTCATCCGTATTTTCTAAATCAACGACTAAACGGCTTGGGTTTTTTAACATAAAGTAACTAAAGTCGGGTTTATCGTCGAGATCAAACACCACCCGAGTGCTATCAGGTGATGGCCAAACACGCACACTATTAATAGTGTTTTGCGCCCACAATGGCAAGCTCACTGTAAAAACCATGAGGTAAATAAAAAGTTTAACTAAACCACGACTCATTTTGATAATCACTGCCTTAACTATTTTATTATCTATTATTTAGTTTTTCGACAATTGCTACACCACGCTCACTGGCGCTGTTAATAACAATTTTACGCTCGTCACCTACATAACTTAGCGTAGCATTTAGATCGGGAACAGGGATAAATTCTCCACCTTTTTCCGGCCACTCAACAATACAAATTGCCGTTGCTGAAAAATAATCACGAATCCCCATAAATTCAAGCTCTTCTGGGTCACCTAATCGATATAAATCAAAATGATAAACATTGCCACGCGCAAGTTCGTAGGGCTCAACAAGTGTATAAGTGGGACTTTTAACCTTACCTGTATGACCAAAACCTTGCACTATACCGCGAGTAAATGTCGTTTTACCTGCCCCCAAATCACCATGCAAATAAATAACTGCGCCCTGTTCTATTATGGCAGCTAATTTATTACCCATAGCAACAGTGGCATTTTCATCGACTAAATGAAAATTAAAACTACACGACATGATTACCTCAAAATTTACGAAAAGCGCATATTTGTTAATCATACCAGATTATTTATTTAAGGTGATACTGCCTCTTTTTTAAAGATAAAAAAACCGGCTTAAGCCGGTTTTAATTAGCATAGACTTTACAGCCCTAATTTCTTCTCAAGATAGTGGATATTTGTACCACCATTTTTGAAGTTTTCATCTGCAAGAATACGCTTATGCAGTGGGGTGTTGGTTTTAATACCATCGATAACGAGTTCATTAAGTGCATTACGTGCACGGGCAATAGCTACATCACGGTTTTCACCGTAAGTAATTAGCTTGCCAATCATTGAATCGTAATGTGGAGGAACTGTGTAGTCAGCGTAAATATGGCTGTCCCAACGAATACCTAAACCACCAGCTGGATGAAAACGGGTAATTTTACCAGGTGATGGAATAAAGGTTTCTGGATCTTCAGCATTAATACGACACTCAATAGCATGGCCACGAATAACCACATCTTCTTGAGTAAATGATAAAGGCTGACCAGCGGCAATTTTTAATTGCTCTTTGATTAAATCAACACCAGTGACCATTTCAGTTACTGGGTGCTCAACCTGAATACGGGTGTTCATTTCAATGAAGTAAAATTCACCGTTCTCGTATAAGAACTCAAACGTACCCGCACCACGATAACCAATTTCGATACATGCGCGTGTACAACGCTCACCAATGAACTTACGTACTTCTGCAGTAATGCCTGGCGCTGGCGCCTCTTCCACTACTTTTTGGTGACGACGTTGCATTGAACAATCACGCTCACCTAAGTGAACCGCATTGCCTTGACCGTCGGCCAATACTTGTACTTCAATATGGCGTGGGTTTTCAAGGAATTTCTCCATGTAAACCATGCTGTTGCCAAAGAACTGTTTCGCTTCTTGTTGCGTTAGCGCAATTGAATTGATTAACTCAGCTTCGTTGCGAACAACACGCATACCACGGCCACCGCCACCGCCAGCTGCTTTTATAATTACCGGGTAACCAATACGCTTAGCAATTTGCATGTTGCGCTCTTTATCATCCGATACCGGACCATCAGAACCTGGCACACACGGAACACCCGCTTTACGCATCGCTTCGATTGCCGATACTTTATCGCCCATTAGACGAATAGTGTCGCCGCGAGGACCGATAAATACAAAACCGCTTTGCTCAACTTGGTCGGCAAAGTCTGCATTTTCTGCAAGAAAACCATAACCTGGGTGGATAGCGACCGCATCAGTAATTTCTGCTGCGGCAATAATGCGTGGAATGTCTAAGTAACTTTCAGTTGCTGCAGGTTTACCAATACAGATGGTTTCATCTGCTAGCAATACATGCTTAAGATCGCGATCCGCCGTTGAATGCACAGCAACCGTTTTGATCCCAAGCTCTTTGCAGGCGCGCAATATACGAAGTGCAATTTCACCTCGGTTTGCAATGACTACTTTATCTAACATGAGAGTTGGCCTTTTACGTTGCGCTATTATTCAATGATGAATAAAGGTTGATCAAATTCTACTGGCTCGCCGTTTTCTACTAAAATAGCTTTTACTGTACCGGCTTTATCTGACTCAATTTGGTTCATCATCTTCATTGCTTCAACGATACATAGTGTGTCGCCAACTTTAACTTGAGAACCCACTTCAACATATGCTGGTGCTTCTGGAGAAGCTGCTGCATAAAAAGAACCTACCATAGGTGACTTAACTTGATGACCTGTAGGCCCTGCAGGTGCTTCAGATTCCACGGCCGCAGGTGCAGATGGTGCAGCTGCCGCTGGAGCAGGTGCTGGAGCGTATTGCTGTGGTGCAAATTGCGCGTACGCAGGACCGGCACTCATGTTGTTACGGTTAATACGTACTGATTCTTCACCTTCAGTGATTTCTAGTTCTGCAATACCTGATTCTTCTACTAATTCAATTAGTTTTTTGATCTTGCGAATATCCATAAACGGCCCGCCTATTAGTTTGTTAGTTTAAATTTAGTTTGAGTTTTGCAATCGGCTGACTGCTGCATTTAAAGCAGCGTGATAACCCATTGCACCTAATCCACAAATAACGCCTTGCGCCACATCAGAAAAATAAGAATGATGGCGAAACGTTTCACGTGCATGCACATTACTTAAGTGCACTTCAAAGAACGGAATATCAACACTTAGCAATGCATCACGTAATGCGACGCTTGTGTGCGTAAATGCTGCTGGGTTAATTATTATGTAATCAACCGCTTGCCAAGCATCATGAATGCGTTCAATGAGCGCTTGTTCACTATTACTTTGGAAATGCGTTAATGCCACACCTAAACTATTAGCAGCGCTGTTTAACTCGCTCATAATATGCTCTAAAGAATGCGAACCGTACTTATCAGGTTCACGCTTTCCTAGCATGTTTAAATTTGGGCCATTTATAACTAAAATCTTTAATTTTGCAGCCATAATACGCGATATATCCTATAAGTAATGAGTTAAGCGGTTACTAACTAGTTTTTCTCTAAAAAGTAAGCAGAAAAAAGTAAGATAGCAACAATTTCTCACGTTAACCAACTATTATAGTGATTTCGAAGTAAATAGCAGCAAAATACTGGTCTAATCTCTGTTCTGGGGACATACATTGAGGGAAGTGATATGGCACAACATTAATATAATGTTGTGCCATATAGAATGATTATTCAGCGCTGGCACGCACTGCAGCTAGGTGCTTAGCAAAATCATCCGCATTTAAAAAGCCAGTTACACGTTGTGCACTTAACTCTTCACCTTGGGTATTGAAGAATAAAATACTCGGCAAACCAAACACTGAGTATGCTTCCATAAGCTCAATTGTTTCATTATCGCTTTGGGTTAGGTCAATTTGAATCAATTGGTAATGGCTAAACTCACTTTGCACTTGCGGGTCAGGAAATGTGTAATGCTCAAACTCTTTACACGCTACACACCAGTCAGCGTATAAGTCCACCATAACCATGCGACCTTCGCTATTTGCTTGTGATACGGCTTGTTTAAGCTCGGCCAAGTTAGCAACATGTTTAAACTCATTGCTTTGCGAGGTTGTTTGCAAACTCACTGTTGGTGTTGGCCAAAAATAGTTTTTGGTTAAGTTAATTCCTGTGAGCACTAATAAAACAGCCATAAACCACAGTAAAGTTTTTAACTTACCTTGCGATTGGGCGCTTTGCCAATGATGAAAATAAAGCGCTGTAGCGATAGCTAATAAACCAGCTAATAATAAAATTATCTCGATATCGATAATTCGCTCTAGCAAAATAAGTGGCACAACTAACATAATAAAACCAAATAAAGTTTTAACTTGTTCCATCCACCCGCCAGCTTTAGGTAATAGCTTACCTCCCGATGTACCAAGGAGTAACAGTGGTAAGCCCATTCCTAGGCTAAGTACGTAAAGCGTTAGTCCACCGACTAAGTAATCGCCGCTTTGCGCTACAAATAATAATGCGGCTGATAAAGGTGCAGTGGTACAGGGTGATGCAATAAGCCCTGATAAAACCCCCATCAGGAATACCCCAATGTAATTACCGCCTTTTTGGTTATTGCTCACTTGGGTTAGTTTGTTCATCATACTGCTAGGTAATTTTATTTCGTACCAACCGAACATCGACATAGCCAACAACACAAACAATAAGCTAAAACTTATCAATACATATGGGTGCTGTAAGTAACCTTGCACTTGGCCGCCTAATGCAGCAACCACTAAGCCTAATGCAGCATAGGTGACCGCCATACCCTGAATATAAACAAATGACAGTGCAAATGCTTTTTTGGTAGACAGGTTCTTTTGACCCGCAATTAAGCTAGATAAAATAGGGAACATCGGAAATACACACGGTGTAAATGCCAAACCTACACCCACAGCAAAAAATATAGCAAGGTTAACCATTAAGCTCTGACTAGCTAGTTGCTCTGTAAAGGTGAGCTCTTTCTCAGGTGTTGCTGCAGTAACAGGTTTTTCTACAGGTTGGCTAAGTGCCGAGAATGCACTACTTGTTGCGGTATTGTCATTAGTATTATTCTCACCTGCCAGTACACTCAATGGAATGCTTATAATTTCAGGTGGATAACACAGCCCTGCTTTTGCACAGCCTTGATAACGCACCTTAACAACGCCATCTTCACTTACATTACTAAGCTTGCTGATAATACTGAGAGAATTAAAAAACACTTCAGTTTTACCAAAAAACTCATCTTCAATAACTTCACCAGAGCCCAACTCAGGCACGTCAATGCTGGCACCTTTAGCAATAATTTCTATTTTATCTTTGTATAAATAATAGTCATCAGCGATATCCCAACCAACAAATAACGTACTACCTTGCTGATCAAAATCAAATACAAACGCTTCATTTACCGGTAAAAATGTGTGCTGAGTTGGTTTAAGAAAATCATCAAGGGTATTTTGTGTTGCCCAAACAGGCGCCATTAATACGCTTAATAAAAAAAATAAAATAAAGCGCATTAATGAAGCACCTCATCCATCCAATTAAAGTAAGCCAAGTTACCGGTTGCTACATCAACGACTTGTATTTCTGGTACTTCATAGCTGTGAAGATCTTTCAAAGTTAAAAATACATCGTTCATTTTATCGGCCTTGGTTTTAATTAGCAGCTTCACTTCAGTTGCCTCGGCTACTTCACCTTCCCATATGTAAATTGAAGTCATGGCAGGTAAAATATTTACACAAGCAGCCAGTTTCTTTTCAATTAGCGCCATAGCCAATAAACGGGCTTCGTGGTTATCTCTGCAAGTGGTAAAAATAAGTTTAAATTGCGTTGTCATAGTGAACCTTTACTTGTTTACGGGGGTCTAGCCCCATAGTAGCTGATAGCGGGTATAATGTGTAGACACGAACTCTGTCAACATTTGAGGTCTTTACAGTAAAGTGACTTAAACCCACTAGCTATAACTTTACTAACATTAAAGTTTATTACTTACTCTTATTAGCTTGAAAATAGACCCGACAACCCTCACTTATATTTCATTAGCACCTTAATGAGTGTCATTTTAGAGAGTCTTATGTTTAGAATTTTATTTTTGCTGTTTATCATCATTCCTATTATTGAAATTGCCTTACTAATTCAGGTTAGTGACGTAATAGGTGGCTTCGCAACAATCGCTTTGGTGGTACTAACCGCTATTGTGGGTGCGAAAATGGTGAAACAGCAAGGGATGGGCGCATTACAAAACGTACAAGTGCAAATGGCTCAAGGGCAAATGCCGGCTAAAGAGTTGTTTACCGGTATTTGCGTGATTATTGCTGGGGTACTTTTATTAACACCTGGCATTATGACGGATGTATTTGGCTTACTGCTTCTTACTCCTGCAATTCGTAATAAATTAGCCGCAGGACTTGCCAGCCAAGCAACAGTGAGAATGAGCGCTAGTATGCACCAAACGAGTACTTCAGGGTTTTCACAACCTCATCAATCTATGCATCATGAGCAAGATGAAAACCGTCCTAATACCATAGATGGTGAATACGAGCGAAAAGATTAAAAATTTATCATTTTTTCTCTTGGAATTTTTCACTCCACCCCCATTAATGAAAGCAAATTAGATACACTTTTTTCTGTACTGTTCAGAAACTGTTAGGAGAACTAAAAACATGAACATTCGTCCTTTACAAGATCGCGTAATCATCAAGCGTCTAGAAGAAGAAACCAAGTCTGCTGGCGGTATTGTATTAACTGGCTCTGCAGCTGAAAAATCAACTCGCGGAGAAGTTGTTGCCGTAGGTAATGGTCGCGTTTTAGAAAACGGTGACGTTCGCGCGTTAGAAGTGAAAGCCGGTGACACTGTGTTATTTGGCTCATATGTTGAAAAAACTGAAAAGATCGAAGGTCAAGAGTACCTGATCATGCGTGAAGACAATATTTTAGGCATTGTAGGCTAAACCTACTTTTCGTTTAACACACATTTTAAGAATTTAGAGGAAATTAAACATGGCAGCAAAAGAAGTACTGTTTGCAGGCGACGCACGTGCAAAAATGCTAACTGGCGTAAACATTTTAGCAAACGCAGTAAAAGTAACATTAGGCCCTAAAGGTCGTAACGTTGTACTAGACAAATCATTTGGCTCTCCAGTGATCACCAAAGATGGTGTATCTGTAGCAAAAGAAATCGAACTTGAAGATAAGTTTGAAAATATGGGCGCACAAATGGTTAAAGAAGTAGCGTCTAAAGCAAATGATGCTGCTGGTGACGGTACTACTACCGCAACTGTGCTTGCTCAGTCTATTGTAAACGAAGGTCTTAAAGCAGTTGCTGCGGGTATGAACCCAATGGATCTTAAGCGCGGTATTGATAAAGCAATCATTGCTGCAGTTGCAGAACTTAAAGCGCTTTCTGTTCCATGTGCTGATACTAAAGCGATTGCACAAGTGGGTACTATTTCAGCTAACTCTGATAAAGAAATTGGTGAAATCATTGCTGATGCAATGGAAAAAGTAGGCCGTAACACTGGTGTAATCACCGTTGAAGAAGGTCAATCACTGGAAAACGAACTAGATGTTGTAGAAGGCATGCAGTTTGACCGTGGTTACTTATCTCCATACTTTATCAACAACGCTGAAAAAGGCGCGGTTGAACTAGATAACCCATTTATCTTACTTGTAGATAAAAAAATATCTAACATCCGTGAATTATTACCAACATTAGAAGCGGTTGCTAAAGCAAGTAAACCTCTACTAATTATCGCAGAAGACCTTGAAGGTGAAGCGTTAGCGACACTAGTAGTTAATAACATGCGTGGTATTGTAAAAGTATCAGCGGTTAAAGCACCTGGTTTTGGCGATCGTCGTAAAGCAATGCTACAAGATATCGCGGTTTTAACTGGCGGTACTGTGATTTCTGAAGAAATCGGCCTTGAGCTTGAAAAAGCAACAGTTGAAGACTTAGGTACAGCTAAACGTGTAGTAATCACTAAAGATGACACAACAATCATTGATGGTGCTGGTGAAGAAGACGGCATTAACGGCCGTGTTGCACAAATCAAAGCACAAATTGAAGAAGCGACTTCAGACTACGACAAAGAAAAACTACAAGAGCGCATGGCTAAGTTAGCTGGCGGTGTTGCAGTGATCAAAGTAGGTGCCGCTACTGAGATGGAAATGAAAGAGAAAAAAGATCGTGTTGAAGATGCATTACATGCAACTCGCGCAGCGGTTGAAGAAGGCGTAGTACCAGGTGGTGGTGTTGCATTAGTTCGTGCTGCTAGCAAATTAGTAGACTTACTAGGCGACAACGAAGATCAAAACCACGGTATTAAAGTGGCACTTCGTGCGATGGAAGCACCACTTCGTCAAATCGTTACAAACGCAGGTGATGAAGCATCAGTTGTTATTAACGCAGTTAAAGGCGGCGAAGGTAACTACGGGTACAATGCAGCCACTGGCGAATACAACGACATGATTGAAATGGGCATCCTAGATCCAACGAAAGTAACGCGTTCTGCATTACAATTTGCAGGATCGATTGCCGGACTAATGATCACCACAGAAGCAATGGTCGCTGAAATCCCTAAAGAAGAAGCGGGCGCTCCTGATATGGGTGGCATGGGCGGCATGGGTGGTATGGGCGGTATGATGTAATCATCCCCTAACCACTTAGCTCAAATAAAAACCCAGCTTCGGCTGGGTTTTTAGCAATAGAGATAAAATAAATTCACTAGACAACAATAAAATTACCTCAGTGTATTTCAATGCAACTGAGTTCCTGCAAGCTATACCCAGAGTAAATTTTATTTAACATGATTAAGGATATTAAGTTGAATACAAAACCTGAAATTATCATTTCATCGCTGGATGCAGATAGATTATATGCACTGATGGAGTCGTTGCCTGCAAACAGCTTTGCGGGTGAAAAAGAACTTGAAGCAGAGCTTGGACGAGCCAACATAGTTGAGCCGCATGAAGTTCCCGCAACTGTGGTAACCATGAATTCAACCGTGAACTTTGTTGTTGAATCTACAGGTGAGGAGTTTACTTTAACGCTTGTTTACCCAAAAAACATTGACTCAAGTGGTGACAAAATATCAATCTTAGCCCCTATCGGTAGTGCACTACTCGGCCTTTCACAAGGAGATCAAATTGAATGGCCTAAGCCAGGCGGTGGATTAGTTACAGTAACAATCAAAGAAGTTATTTATCAGCCTGAAAGAGCTGGTGAGCTTCACAGATAGTAGCCAAAGTAAGCAGCGAAGACATTAGCGAGTACATACAAGTCAATGCTGCTTTGACTAGCTCAATTATAAATGATTTATCAGTGCTCTTACATGAGTAAATAAATCACTAGCTAACATTCCTCTTTGTCCTGATTGTTCACAAGCCCTATCACCCGCCGTTGCATGTAACACAACACCATAGCACGCGGCATCACTGCTATTTAATCCTTGAGCCATTAACGCCCCAATTATCCCGCTAAGCACATCACCACTGCCTCCTACAGCCAAACCGGGGTTACCATTTTCACATACCCAAGTATGCTCTGTGTTATCAATTAGCGTACCTGAACCCTTTAAAATAGAGGTCGCATCAAAGTTAATTGCACATTGTCGAGCATAATAGAAACGGTCAGCTTCAATATCAGTGGTAGTTAACTCTAATAATCGTGCAGCCTCTGCGGGATGAGGCGTTAGCACGGTATTACTTAATTTATAAGAAGAAGATTGCTTAGCTAATAAGTTTAAGGCATCTGCATCAATAACAGTAGGCATATTATATTGTTGGCAATAACGGATAACTCGCTCAAAGGTTTTTTGGGCCCACTCATCTTGACCTAAACCAGGACCGATAACTACACACGTTGACCACGCTAAAGCATCATCCAAATGTTCACTAGTTACCATAAGCTCTGGTCGCCCGATACTCACAGGTAAAACGGCATGTTCATGGGTATATACTTTTACCATTCCAGCACCAGCTCTTAATCCACTTTCAGCACTTAACCTAATAGCCCCTGCAGAGCCATGGTTTCCACCTATACACAATAATTTACCATGACTGCCTTTATGACTACTCACCAAGCGTTCAGGCAATGGTCTGAAGCTGTCTATATTAATAATCTGAGCTGAAGGGGTCGCTAATTTCATAAACTGCTCGCCAACGCCTAAATCATCGAAGTGCAAATCCCCCGCATACTGCTTCCCTGTAGCCGTTGTGAGCCCTTGTTTTATCCCAACTAGTGTAACCGTTTTAGTTGCCATAATGGCTGCTCCGTGGGGGCAGCCAGTATCTGCATTAATACCTGACGGTACATCAATACTAAGGATAGGTTTTGCACTTTGATTAACTGCTTTAATCATTTCAGCAAATTTGTCATGCACGTTATTAGTTAAACCTGTCCCAAGCAATGCATCAACTATGGCATCACACTCATCAAGTAATTCCTGCGAAAAGTCACATATCTGACCACCCGCATTAATCCATTTTTTTTGCGCTTTTGCCGCGTCTCCGGTTAAGACTTTACCCGGATTAATAGCACAAACAACTACATGCCTATCAGCTTGTTTAATTAATCGAGCTACCTCATAACCATCTCCAGCATTATTTCCATTACCTGTAATAACTAACGTTTGCTTTGCATTAAAGGTTTTCCAACAGTAAAAAACAGCCTGCGCGGCGCGCTGCATCAGCGTGTATAGATCAGCGCCCTCAGCATGGGCTGCTTGTTCTTCATACTCTTTTACCTGTTTTGATAAATAGGTCCATTGTTCGCACTTAGATGACGTTAGTAGTAATGACATAAAAAGCTCAATTTAATAAAAATACTTAATTTCATTTTGGGCTTAATAAATTCTTTTTCAAGTAAAACATAGTTATGTAATCTATAAGGCTTTATTTAAGGAGCTATTAATTTTGTATAACGAGGATCACCATACAATAGAGGGTAATAGGAGATCAGTGTAAAGCAGAGCTTATTTTTTACTTAAAGCCGGATGCTTTGCACTTTTCTTGTATTTGGAGTGGGTATACTACTTCGTAGCGACAGCGCAGTAGAATGTCGTGGGGTCGGTTCTGGTCAATTCTCTTCCTTTAACCTAATACCTTTCACCTCGAACTTCTTTTTACTTTATTCCAGACGTAAAAAAGCCCGACTCTTTCGAATCGGGCTTTCTTGTA